>CAMZBE010000168.1 GCA_947304475.1 uncultured Clostridia bacterium | reverse complement strand
AATCCAATCCCTTTTTGTTTTTCGGTCTGCGCTGAAATGTGCGCGTCAAAGGTTCGCGTCAAAGGTTTGCGATATCCTCTTCCGAGACGAGTTTGACGCCTTTGGATGCGAGGATCTCCGCCGCTTTGTCGTTATCCGCGACGCGGAGGACGACGTAGGCGTTGTGCCCGCGGCTGGTGAGGAAGGCGTACATATACTCGATGTTGACGCCGCTCTCGGAGAGAACGTGCATCACGTCGTTGAGCGCCCCGGGACGGTCGGAGACCGCGACCGCGACGACCTCGGTGATCGAAACGACGCAGCCGATGTTCTGCACCGCCTGCTTGGTCTTTTCGGCGTCGCTGACGATCAGGCGAAGGATGCCGAAGTCCTGGGTGTCGGCGATCGACATGGCGCGGATGTCCACGCCGGCGGCGCCGATCGCGTCGGTGATCGAGACGAGAGTGCCCGGTTTGTTTTCGACGAAGATGGAGACCTGTTTGATAGCCATACTGTGTTCCTCTCTTTCTTTTCGGTCGTTTACGGTCAATGGAGTTTTCTGTGGTCGATGACGCGCTTGGCTTTGCCGGTGGAGCGTTCGATCGAGCCGGGGCTGACGAGGATCACCTTGACGGCGACGCCGATCAGCGACTTGATGGCTTCGGCAAGGGCGCGTTCGCGCTGCGAGATTTCCGAGACGGTATCCGAGAAGGTCGCTTCGTTCATCTCCACCCGGACGGCGATGGTGTCGAGGTTGTTGACGCGGTCGACCTCGATCTGATAGTTCGGGGAGTGCCCGGTCTTGAGCAGCACGGTCTCGATCTGGGACGGGAAGACGTTGACGCCGCGGATGATCAGCATATCGTCGGTTCTGCCCATGGGTTTCGACATCCGGACGAAGGTGCGGCCGCAGGCGCACTTTTCGTGGGTGATCGCGCCTATATCCTTGGTGCGGTAGCGCAGGATCGGGAACGCCTCTTTGGTGATGCAGGAGAAGACGATCTCGCCCTTCTCGCCGTCCTTGACGGGAAGTCCGGTCTCGGTGTCGAGGACCTCGATGATGAAATGGTCCTCGTTGACGTGCATCCCCGCCTGGCATTCGCACTCGTAGGCGACGCCCGGCCCCATGATCTCGGTCAGACCGTAGATGTCGTACGCCTTGATATCGAGTTTCTCTTCGATCTGGCGGCGCATCTCCTCGGTCCAGGGTTCGGCGCCGAACACGCCGCAGCGGAGCGGAAGTTTCTTCGCGTCGACGCCCATCTTTTCCATCGTCTCGGCAATATACATCGCGTAGGACGGGGTGCAGGCGATGCAATCGGGTTCAAAATCCTGCAGAATGGTGATCTGCCGCTCGGTGTTGCCGGAGGAGACCGGAATGATGGTCGCGCCCATGCGGCGGGCGCCCTCGAAAATGCCGAGACCGCCGGTGAAAAGTCCGAAACCGTAGGAGATATGCACTTTGTCGCGCGGGGAAAGACCGATCGCGGTCAGTTGGCGCGCAACGATGTCGCCCCAGACGTCAAGGTCCTTCTGCGTGTAGCCGACGACGATCTGTTTCCCGGTCGTGCCGCTCGAGGCGTGCAGACGGGCGATCCGGTCCATCGGAACGGCGAAGAGACCGAAGGGGTAAAAGTCACGGAGGTCCTGTTTGGTGGTGAAGGGGAGTTTGCGGATATCGTCAAGACCTTTGATGTCGTCGGGGGAGACGCCCGCCTGATCCATACGATCACGGTAGGGGGCGACGTTCTGATACACCCGTTTGACCGTCGAGACCAGGCGTTCGCTCTGCCACGCGGTGATCTGATCCCGCGAGGCGGTCTCGGCTTCAGGCTGCCAGTAGCGCTTGGGGTTCTGCATAAAGTTCTCCTTTGTTTATATTCCTACGGTTTGGGGAAACGGCGGAAGGTCAGTCGAGCGTGTAGCCGAGATCGAAGGCGCGGAGGTTGACCTCGACGAATTTGGGCTTGACCGACGATCTGATCGCCTCCAGCCACGCCTCTTTCGGAACGGCGGGAAGCGAGCGGGCGAGACGCCCGAGCAGAACCACGTTGACCGCCTTCGCGGTCCCCGCCTGCTCGGCGAGCGACAGGGCGTCGACGGCGTCAACCGTCACGTCCTTGCTTTCGAGTTCGTTCAGCACGTGGGAGGGATAGACCGCTTTGCCCACGATGACCGGCATGGGATCGATCTCCTGCGTATTGACGATGATCTTTCCGTTCGGGGAGAGGTATTCGGCGTAGCGCGCCGCCTCGAGTTTCTCGAACGAGAGGATAAAGTCGCTCTCGCCGAGGTCGATGATCGGGGACGCGACCTTGTCGCCGAAGCGGACGTAGGTGACGACCGATCCGCCGCGCTGGCTCATCCCGTGGACCTCGGAGACCTTGACGTCGTAACCGGCGTCGACCAGGACTTTTCCGAGCAGTTTGCTGGCGAGGAGAGATCCCTGTCCCCCGACGCCGACGATCATGACGTTGACGGTTTTCATCCCTTGATCTCCTTATCTTTGATGGCGTGGAAGGGGCAGAGCCCGGCGCAGACGCCGCATCCGGTGCAGAGCGTGTCGTTGATCACCGCGTGACCGTCGCGGAAACTGACGGCGGGACAGCCGAGAGACAGGCACTTCCTGCAACTCCGGCAGAGGTCGGTTTTCACTTCGAGAGGCGGGTTGGTCTTCACGCGTTTGAGCAGGACGCAGGGACGGCGGGAGATGATGACCGACGGCTCGTTTGCCGCCAGTTCCTCTTTGATCGCCCGGTCGGTTTCGGCAAGGTCGTAGGGATCGACCACGCGCACGCGCTTGATCCCCATGGCGTGGACCAGCGCCTCGAGGTCGATCTTGCCGGCGGGATCGCCGTGGATATCGTAGCCGGTGGTCGGGTTCTCCTGATGCCCCGTCATACCGGTAATCGAGTTGTCCAGCACGACGACCAGCGAGTTCGAGCCGTTGTAGGCGATATCGGCAAGCCCGGTCATACCCGAATGTACGAAGGTGGAGTCGCCGATGACACAGGCGGTCTTCATGCTTCTGCCGGTCGCGGCAAGTCCGCGGTTGAAGCCGTGCAGCCCCGAGACCGACGCGCCCATACAGAGCGTCGAATCAATCGCCGCGAGCGGCGGCTGTGCGCCGAGCGTGTAGCAGCCGATGTCGCCGAGGACTGTCACACCGTTCTTTTTGAGCGTGTAGAACATCCCGCGGTGCGGGCAGCCCGCGCACATCATCGGGGGACGGGCGGGGATCGGATCCTCCAGAACGACGTGCGGCTTGGGTTCGATCCCGAAAGCGGTGGCGATCACCGACTGGCTGTATTCCCCGATCGGGGAGAAGATGGATTTGCCGTCGACCTTGACGCCGATATTCCGGCAGTGATCCTCAATGAAGCCGTCGAGTTCCTCGATCACGACCACGCGCTCGACCGAGGCGGCGAAGTTCTTGATGAGATCGACTGGGAGCGGCCAGACCATACCGAGTTTCAGGATGCTGACCTGATCGCCGAGCGCCTCGCGCACGTACTGGTAGCAGGTGCCGGAGGTGATGACGCCGACGTGCTTGCCCCCTTCTTCCACACGGTTGAGGGGGGAGGTTTCTGCGAACGCGGTCAGTTTTTGCAGCCGTTCCTCCACGAAGGGATGCCGCTTCTTGGCGTTGCCCGGCATCATGATAAACTTTTCGCCCTTGCGTTCGTAGGGGATCGCGTCGGGGACGACGCGTTCGCCGGTCTCGACCACGCTCTGCGAGTGCGCGATGCGCGTGCAGAGACGGAACAGAACCGGGGTATCGAAGGTTTCGGAGATTTGGAACGCCTCTTTTGCGTAGGCGAGGCATTCCGCCGAGTCGGACGGCTCGAGCATCGGGATCTTCGCCGCCTTCGCGTAATGGCGGGAGTCCTGCTCGTTCTGGCTGGAGTGCATGGCCGGATCGTCCGCCACGCAGA
>CAMZBE010000167.1 GCA_947304475.1 uncultured Clostridia bacterium | reverse complement strand
GTTCGCCGTCGTACTCGCCGGGAAGGATCAGTCGGTTCAGTTCCATAGATACACCTCGTTCAGTCGTCTTGGTCGGGATAGAGGACCGTGATGCGCAGGACGGTTCCCGCGGGAACGGTTTCTCCGGGCGGCAGGGACTGCGCCGTGACAGACGCGTCTGTGTGACCAAGCGGATCGCCTATCCCGAAGATTTCGATGTTCAGCCCTGCTGACAGGATCGCCGCGTTTGCCTCTTTTGGAGACAGTCCCGTAACGCGCGGGACTTTGACCGTTTCGCGCTCCGTCCCCTCCGTGTAAAGAAGAACCGTTCCGGTATTGGGAAAAAGCAACGTACCCGCCTCGGGAAACTGACCGACGATCGTCGCTCCGTCGCCGATCACGCGGACGTTCAGGGCGTTGGTTTTCGCCGCGGCACGCGCCTGAGAAACCGAGAGCGAAACGTATCGGTCTACCTCTACGGGCGCATCCGCGGGCTTTCCGTCGGTTTTGGCATCGAGATACGGCAGGACTGACGTCAGAAGTGCGGAAAGGTAGGGCGCGGCGACGATCGCGCCGTATTTTGCCGTCTGCGGCTCGTCTGCGACGATGATCGCGGCGATCTCGGCGTCGTCGGAGGGGGCGAACGCCACGCAGGAACCGACGCGCAGATAGGAATTGCCGTTCGCGTCGAGGACGTCGAATTTCTGACTGGTTCCGGTCTTCGCCGCTACTTTGTATCCCTTGACGTAGGCGTTCCTGGCGCCCCCGGTTCCCGAAACCCCCTCTTCCAGAATGGATGCGACGGTTTTCGCCGCATCGGGACCGACGACCTGACGCCTGACTTCGGTCTCGTGAGTGAAGACGACCTTTCCGTCGGGATCTACGATCCGTTCGACAAGATAGGGAGTGACGAGGTTGCCGCCGTTTGCGACCGCGGCGATCGCGGTCAGTTGTCCGATAACGGATACTTTGAAGCGTTGACCGAAGGACGCCGTCGCCAGTTCGGTCGTGCCGATCGCCTCTTTCTTGTGAAACAGACCGCTCACCTCGGACGGAAGATCGATCCCCGTTTTTTCAAGATAACCGAACCGGACGAAATAATCGTAGAAGCGATCGGCGCCGATCCGTGCGCCTACCTGCATCAGAGTCGGGTTGCAGGACTGCTGAAGACCGTACGCGAATGTAAAACCGTGACCGTGCCCACCGTGTTTGTGGCAGGAGATCGAGTATCCTCCGATCTGCAGCGCGCCGGTACAGTCGAACTTGTCACTCGGCGCGACGACACCGAGATCAAGGGCGGTCGCCGCCGTGACGATCTTGAAGGTCGATCCCGGTTCGTACAGTTCGCTCGTCGCCTTGTTTCGCCACATGGTATAAAGCAGTTCGCTCTTCAGTTTTGCGTACTCGTCGCTGTCTCTCTCAAAGCCCGACGCGTTCAATTTAGCGAGCGAGATAGCGTCCAGCGAAAAAGGATCGTTACAGTCGAAAGGGGAAGAGGTCGCCATCGCGAGGATCGCGCCGGTTTTTACGTTCATCACAATCCCGCACACACGGTTCTGCACGTTAAAGGTCGTTCGGATCTCTTCCAGCAGTGTTTCAAGTCTGGTTTCAATATATGAATCGAGTGTGGTTTCAATACTGTTTCCGGGGATCGGCTCGCGGTAGGCGACGCCGATATCTTCGAGTTCGCGCCCGGTCGCGTCCTTTGCGTGCAAAAACGCTCCGTTCTCGCCCGAAAGTACTTCGTCGTAAGCGTATTCAAGCCCGAACAGTCCTTGCTGATCGGCGCCGGTGAACCCGATCGTGTGGGCGGCAAAAGTGCCGAGCGGATAATAGCGGACGGCGGACGGATCGGCGTGCACCATCTTCTCGAGCCGGTTTTGAGAGATGAAGGCGATCACACGTCGGAATACGTCCTCCCCGACGTTCTTTTTTACGGTTTGATCGATCGTACCGCTCTTCTTCGCTCTTGCAAGAATGAGGTCCCTGTCGACGCCGAGAAGAGAGGACAGGCCGTTTGCGATGATTTCGGCGTGATCGACGCCGTCGCGCTCGCTCTCTTCACGGATATCGACCGGGGTAAGGTAGATCCGCCAGACGGTTTTATCGCAGGCAAGGACGGTTCCGTCGGACGCGTAGATGGTTCCGCGGGGTGCGGCAAGCGGGGAAGCGGTTCTCACCTGTTCCTCGACCATTTGCGTATAGCGTGCGTATCCGAACACCTGCATCCCGAAGATGCGGATGAGAAGAAATCCGCCGAAACAAAGAAAAGCCGAGAAGAACGCGACGGCGCGTCTTTTCGCGGCGGGGTACGAAAGCCGAAGGTTCCGTTCTTTGTTCACCATATCATTCTCCGAAAAACAAAATGAAAGCGGCCGGGAATCGGTCGCTTTCATTGTATTCGGTTGTATTCGGGGTTTATTCCATCGTGGTATCGGTCTGCTGTCCCTGCGGGAAGACGATCTGTACTGCCGAGGGATCGGTGACCGTGTTGATGGAGATCGCGGCGTTTTCGCCGTTGGCGGAGGACGCAACGTATTCCTTGGTCGAAACGTCGTCCATGAAACGGATGGTGCAAAACAGGAACAGGGCGCAGGAGATCAGCAGCGCGAGGGCGGAAAGAACCGGATGCCGACGCGAAAGTTTGCGGATCCCGGAGGCGCCGCGGCGTTTTTGGGTTTTGACCGGTCCGTAGCCTTCGCTGGCGGCCTTCGCCATCATGAATTCTCCGATGGTGCGGTTTCCGCTGAAATCAAAGCGGCTCCGCATCTTGAGATACAGTTCGTTCATGCCGGTCTCTTCGGTGTTCTGGTTCGGTATCATGTTGAAAGTCATTTCGGTTCTCCTCTCTCTTCTGTCGGGGATAGCGGTTTTTTTTTCGCGATCCGGAGTTTTGCGCTCCTGGATCTTGGGTTTGTTTCAAGTTCTTTTTCGCTCGGCAGGATAGGTTTTCTGGTTTCGATTTGAAGTACCGGTTTTCGTCCGCAGACGCAGACGGGGAAGTCGCGGGGACAAACGCAGGGGTTTTCCAGTTCGGAAAAAACGCTTTTAACGATCTTATCTTCTCCGGATTGGAAAGAAATAATCACGATCTTTCCGCCGGGAACGAGTTTGTCCGCAGCCCCGCGGATTGCAGGGGAGATGGCGTCGAGTTCACGGTTGACCTCGATCCGGATCGCCTGAAACGTCTTCTTTGCCGGATGGTGTCCGGTAGCGCGGATCTTTTTCGGAATAGCGGAACAGACGATATCGGAAAGTTCTGAGGTCGTTTCGATGGGTTTGCTTTCGCGCCGACGGACGATCGCGGTGACGATCGCGGACGCAAAGCGTTCCTCGCCGTAGGCGTCGATGATCTTCAGCAACCGTTCGGGGGGATAGTCGTTCACGACGTCGCGAGCGGTCAGCGTATCCTCGCGGTTCATACGCATATCGAGCGGCGCGTCCTTTACGTAGGAAAACCCGCGGCTCGCCTCGGTTTGCTGGAAAGCGGAACACCCGAGATCCATCAGAACGCCGCCGAGGTTATTGATCCGATACTCGTCCAGAACCGACGAGATTTCAGAGAAATTGACGTGAACGAAGGTGATCTTGTCAAGAAAAGGGGAGAGACGTTTACGAGCGGCGCAGAGTGCGTCCGCGTCGCGGTCAAGACAAATCAGCCGTCCGGTTTTCCCGAGCCGGCGTGCAATCTCAAAAGAGTGTCCGCCGCCGCCCGTCGTACAGTCAACGTAGGTAAGACCGTCCCGGACTTCAAGCCCTTCGATACATTCGTTCAAAAGGACGGGGGTATGCGAAAAAAGCGGTTCTTCCATGTGTTACAGACCGATCGAGGCGAGTTTGCGCCGGATCTTGTCGATGTCGCGCTGCTTCTCGGATTCGCGCCACATGGCGGCGTTCCAGATCTGGATGTGATCGCCCGCCCCGATGATGGCGACGTCGCGTTCAATGGACGCGTAG
>CAMZBE010000166.1 GCA_947304475.1 uncultured Clostridia bacterium | reverse complement strand
CCCTCGCCGTCCGCCGCGAATTCGTCGCTCGTGACCGTAACGTCGGAGAGCATTTCTGCAAGAGTGTCGAGCGAGTGGAGCAGCGCTTCCCAGAAACGGCGATAGAGTTCCGCGCGCTCGATATCTCCGTCTTCTTCCACGGAATCCGCGTGCTCGTTCAGTTGTTTCGGAAGGTCGAGCGCAAGAAAGAATTCGTAAAGCGTCCGGCAATGATCGGGAACCGTCTGCCTTTTCGGCGCCGCGGCGAGAGGGAGAAGCACGTCCATCAACTTTTTCTTCGCGCCGTTCACCACGTCGAGATATTCGCGTTTGCCTGCCGACGTGACCGACGGCGAGGAGAAGCCGTCCGGATCCTTATCCCACGGAGCGGGATCGCTGAAATCCGAGCCCGTCAAAGACCAGGTTTCGGAATAGAGTTCGAGCAGGTCCTTTTCCCGGTCGCTCAAACCCGAAAAACCGCACTTTGCGACCGAGATCACGTCGACGCGGCGATAGCGTCCGTTCACGGCGCGGTAGGCGCAGGTAACGAGTTTCAACGGTTCGAGAACCGACAGATCGGTGCGCTGGGAGAAGAAATAGGGGATTCCGTTCCGGTCAAACGACGCGTCAAGCACGCCGCGGTAAACCTCGGGATCGCCCGCAAACACGGCAAAATCGCGGAAGAGCACACCGCCTTTCGCGACTTTATTCAGTATATCCGCCGAGACGTACCGCGCGGCTTCGTAAGGATTATCCGCCTCGACAAGCGTGACCGATTCGTCGGCTTTGACGTCCTTGTTGATATGCGACGCGAGATCGGACGCAAAAAGGTGAGACGTAAGATGACGGAGCGGTTCGGATTCGGTGCGCCAGATCTTGTTGAGTTTCAGCGGTTCCGGGCAGAATACGCCCGCCCGGCGCCCCATCTCCCGCAAACGCCGGAGCGTCGCCATCGGTTCTTCGTAGCAGAGCGACGCCGCGGGATCCTCCGGCAGAGGGAGCGTCACGGTCAGGTCGGACGTCCGCATCAGTTCGGCGATCACGGCGTACTGCTGTTCGGTGAATCCGGTGAAACTGTCGAAATAGAATGTCGTGCCGGAGAAGAAGTCGGAGTTCTTCATTCTGCCCGCCATCGCGGTAAGCACGTTTTCGGCATCGGCGAAACGTTCGTCGATGATCTCGCGATATCTCGTGAAAATGCGCGCGATCGCCCCAACGCGGTCGGAAAGACAAACTTTCCCGTCCTCCTCCGCACCGTCGGTCGGCGGCAGATCGTTCAGTTTTTTCGCCGCCTCGTCGAATTGATCCGCACTGACCTCCGCCGCCGTGATCTCACGGACGACCGTCAGATAGCGTTCGATCGACGCCGGATCCAGTTCGGGGGGCTCGGGCAAGGCAGGTGTCAGTTCCCGGAGTGCACGCCACATGGCGAGCGTGCGCGCCGTCCGGTCGGCATAGCGAAGCGCAAGACCGCCCTCGGAGCGGAAGAAAACATCGGCGAGACGGGTAAAGTTGGTCGCCTCGAAAACCAAAGGGGCGTGCCGGGACAGCCGGGCGGCGATACGGGATTCCGCCGTGACGGTAAAATGCTCCGGAACGATCAGAAAGGTACGGATCTTATCGGTCTTTCCTTCGGCAATCCAACGGTCGACGTCGGCTTTGATCCGTCTGTCCAGTTCGTAAGACTTACCCGAACCGGGCCGCCCGAGTATCAGTTGGAGCGTTCCCATCTTTCCACCCCTTTCTTGCGTTTTCTTCGGGACGTTTTCCGCCCCGGTCTGCGTTTTTACCGACCGCCCCCCTGCCCCTTCCGGTCGGAAGTGAGCAGGCGATAGCCCTCTCCGCGATCCGAACGGATCACGGGCGGATCGGGCAGGCGGTCGAGTTTCCGGCGAAGAGCCGAGAGCGCCACGCCGAGGGCGTGGGGCGTAAGAACCCGTCCGCCGACGGTGCGGAGCCGCGCGGCGGAGACCGTCGTTCCGGCGGAGTCGGAAAGCGTCGCGTACAGGTCGTAATCAAGCGGCGAGAGACGCACGGGTGCGCCTGTCCCGGGTTCGGGATCGAGGATCTTTTCAAAATCCGAAAAGAGGAAAGGACGGCGAAGATCCGCCCCCTCACGGTAGCCGACCGTCACGACGCGCGTACCAACGGGCAGAACGGTCGGAAGCGGGGCGGCGTCGATATCCCAAAGCAGAAGGTCAGCCGCCTCTCCGCGGTATCTGCCGGGTACGAGCGTCGTGATCTGGAACCCGCCCGTCCCGTACGCCGAGAGGAAAGCGGAAAGGTCGGGATCGCACCCGATATAGATCACTTTCCCGCGCATATCGGTTGTCCCTCTCCGAGAAGCCGGCGTGAGAGCGAGAGCGCCTCGGCGACGATCTTATCCATATCGAGATACCGGTAGAGCCCGAGCCGTCCGCCGAAGACCGTCTTTTCCTCTTTTTCGGCAAGCGCGGCGTAGCGGGCGTACAGGGCGTTGTTGGTCTCGTCGTTGACGGGATAATAGGGCTCGTCGCCCTCCTTCCATGCGGCGGGGTATTCGCGGGTGATAACCGTTTTCGCCTGGGTGCCGTAAACGAAGTGTTTGTGCTCGATGATCCGGGTATACGGCACTTCGCGCTCGGTATAGTTGACCACGGCGTGGCCCTGAAAATCGGGTAGGTCGAGCGTCTCGGTCTCGAAACGCAGACTGCGATAGGAGAGACGCCCGAATTTCGCGCCGTAGTACTCGTCGATTCTGCCGGTGAAGATCACACGGTCTGCGAGCGCGTTAAAGGCGGCGCGATCCGAGAAGTAGTCGGTCGAGAGCAGAACGTCCGCGCCCTCGAGCATCCGTTCGACCATCGCGGTATAGCCCTCTTCGGGGATCCCCTGAAGAGGATCGGAGAAATAGTTATCGTCGTACGTGAAACGGAGCGGGAGCCGTCGGATGATGAACGCGGGGAGTTCCGAACACGGTCTTCCCCACTGTTTCTCGGTGTAGCCCTTGACGAGTTTAACGTAGATATCCTCGCCGACGAGCGACAGCGCCTGTTCCTCGAGGTTTCTCGGTTCACGCCCGGCGTAGGGGGCGCGCGCCTCCTCAATCTTCGCCTTCGCTTCCGCGGGGGTTTTCACGCCCCAAAGAGCGTGGAACGTGTTCATATTGAAGGGGAGATGGTAAAGTTCGTCGCCGTAGCGTGCGAGCGGCGAGTTGGTGAAGCGGTTGAAGGTCGCGAAACGCGAAACGTAGTCCCAGACCGCCTGATCGGACGTATGGAAGATGTGCGCGCCGTAGCGGTGCACCTCGATCCCCTCGACCTGCTCGCTGTAAATATTCCCGGCGACGTGCGGGCGGCGGTCGATCACAAGGCACGATTTGCCCGCGTCGGTCGCCTCGCGTGCGAAGACGGCGCCGAACAGTCCCGCGCCGACGATCAGAAAATCATAGTGCCGTTTCATTGTCGTCTCCTTTGCGTTCGGTCCGGGCGGAGGTATTTGCCGCAAGCCATTCGGCGGCGAGCCCGTTCGCCCGTGCTCTTACCCACTCGGGCGAAAGGATCCGGATCTTTCCCCCGAAGCCGACCGCCCAGGACAGGAAGACCGGCGAGACCACCACGCGGGCGGAAACCCGGAAAGTATCGGCACCTTCCCCGTCCGAAAGAAAGGGACACCCTTCCCCGAAGCGGTCGATCACGACGCCGGCAAGATCCTTCTGAACCGAGAGCACGACCGTTTCTTCCGTTCCGCTGTACATACCGAACAGCATGGTTTCGTATTTGCCGGGATCAAGGACGATCTTCTCCCATTCGTCCCTGCCTTCGCGCGGAGCGTCCTCCTCGCGGATCGAACCGATCTTGTCCACGCGGAAATGGCGAAGACCGGCAGCGTCGCGGTCGTAGGCGAGCAGATAGTAATAGTCGCTGTCGCGCGAGAGCAGACAGGGGCTGACGAAGTAACGTTTTCCGTCGCGGCGGGGGCGGCGGGTGTGATCCGACTTCCACTCGTAG
>CAMZBE010000165.1 GCA_947304475.1 uncultured Clostridia bacterium | reverse complement strand
CGGGTTAAGGTCGCCGAAGTGCTCCACTTTGAGCTGCTGGTTGGGCTCGATGATCTCGGCCGTCAGGCGGTCGACTTCATCGGGGATGCCCGCCAGGTGTTTCAGCGCGTTCAGCAGCATGGCGGATGTGGCGCCGAGGAGCGACGTCGTCTTACCGGTGATGATGGTGCCGTCCGGAAGCTCGATGGCGGCGGCCGCGCCTCCGGTCAGTTCGGAGACCGTGTTGGCTGCGGCGACGACCGGCCGGTCTTCCGGACCGATGTCGCACTGCTCCATGAGGAGCTCGATCTTCTCGACCGCTTCCTCGGACCCGTTGCCGCGGCGCTCGTCGGCCATGGCGGTGTAGTACCGGCGGATGATCTCCTGTTTGGAGGCTTCACAGACGGCGTCATCGTCATAGATGCAGTAGCCGGCCATGTTGACGCCCATGTCGGTGGGCGATTTATACGGGCTCTCGCCGTAGATCCTCTTGTAGATGCCGTTCAGGACCGGGAAGATCTCGACGTCGCGGTTGTAGTTGACGGCGGTCTCGCCGTAGGTTTCAAGATGGAAGGGGTCGATCATATTCACGTCGTCGAGGTCGGCGGTCGCCGCCTCGTACGCGACGTTGACCGGGTGTTTCAGGGGGAGGTTCCAGATCGGGAAGGTCTCGTATTTCGCGTAGCCCGCGCTGATCCCCCTCTTGTTTTCGTGGTAGAGTTGCGAAAGACAGGTCGCCATTTTCCCGCTGCCGGGCCCCGGCGCGGTCACGACCACCAGTTGACGCGTGGTCTCGATGTAATCGTTCTTGCCGTACCCCTCGTCAGAGACGACCAGTTCGACGTCGGCGGGATAGTTCGGAATGGGATAATGCCGGTAGACCTTGATCCCCAGCGCCCCGAGCCGCGCGGCGAAGGCGTCGGCGCTCCGCTGCCCGCTGTACTGCGTCAAAACCACCGAACCGATGTAGAGCCCGATCCCGCGGAACGCGTCGATCAAGCGCATCACGTCAACGTCGTAGGTGATCCCGAGGTCGGCGCGCCGTTTGTTCGCCTCGATGTGCGCGGCGCTGACGGCGATCACGACCTCCGCCTCGTCTTTCAGTTCGGCAAGCATCCGCACCTTGACGTCGGGAGCGAAGCCGGGCAGGACGCGGGCGGCGTGAAAATCGTCGAAGAGTTTCCCGCCGAACTCGAGGTAGAGTTTGCCGTGGAACTGCTCGATCCGATCCTTGATCTTTTTGGACTGCAACCGAATGTAAAGATCGTTGTTGAACCCGGTTTTCATTCTTTCGCTTCCTTTCGCTCCGCGCAGGGACGCGCGCACAAAATTACTTTTTTAGTATATCATTTCCGAAAACGAATTGCAAGAGCGGAACGCAAAAAAGCAAGAAAAAAGTGGGCGCCCGTTCCCCGGACACCCGCGCTCCCTCTCACCGCCCTTTTCTTGCCCCTTCGGATCGTCCGACCGTCCTCTTCCCCCACCCGATCCCCGTTTTCCTTTCGTTTTTCATCTGTTTCGCTTCGCACTATGTAATTTAGCCCCACTTGTATATAGTTCTTTCCCGTTTTTTACTCGTTTTCTCGTCTTATTTCCCCCACTGCGCCCCACTTTGAAATAATGGCGTTCCTGCGCCCCGTCATTCTTCCGTCCCGTTTCGCACCGAACGCACGACCTTTCGGATACGGTCTTTCGCCCTACGCAACGCATTTGATTGTTCCTGTGATTTCTCGAAGGTGTTTTGCCCCACCTCACTCAGTTATCTGCACTGTATCGAATTGCTTTGCGATTTGTTCCCCCCACTCTGTGCCGTTTTCGTTTTCCCTTCCGCTTTCCTCTCTTTCAACTCGCCCGGCAAGATCATCTTTTTCTTGAAAAGCACTTTACATTTGAAAAAAGTTGTGCTATACTACATAGGCATCAAAAAAGGACATCTACCCGTAGCCCAGTTGGATAGCGCGTCAGACTCCGACTCTGAAGGTCGCAGGTTCGAATCCTGTCGGGTAGGCCATAACAGAGATCCCCCTCCTCGCGAGGGGGATCTCTGTTATCGTCTCTTCGTTCGGTTCGAACCTGCCGTATTGTTGCCGCGCAGAGGCAACAATACTAAACTCTCGCCCCCTATCCGTTCGTCCTTTTTTCTCTGTCCGGCGAGAGTTGGCAGGTAGCGCCAACGGCGCGTCGAATCCCCCTTTGGAACTTCCCTGCCGCCGAGCCTCGCAAGGCGCGGCAGCAGGTCGAGTTCGCCCCACAAACTCGCAGGCGACTCATCCCGTCCCCCGGGATGAGTCGGTAAACGAATAGGCGGCAAAAGCCGCCGTCCGGCGGGTAGGTCGCTTTCCCGCCCTCGACGGTCGGGAAAGCGACTGCCCAAAGTTTCTTTTTTCCGTAAAGCACCATCGGGGCGTTTCCTCTGTCCCCTCTCCTGCTCCGACTACACCGTTGCGATCTCCCCACGGATCTCGCCTTTTGATCACTCCTTTATATCTTGATTCCTCCCTTGCAAATATTTGTTCCGTATGCTATACTTAAATCCAGTAATTCCCCCGCCCCGAAAGAAAAAAGCGAGGTACCGCTATGTATCAAAAAGACGAATCCTCCTCCCTCTCCGACCTCCCCGAACTGATGCGGGGGCTGCTCTCGGGGGAGAGCGACGAGATCGCCGTACTTGCGAACGCGTCCGCCCTGATCTTTGATTTCGTCCCCGACCTGAACTGGGCGGGGTTTTACCGGCTCGCGGACGGCGGGCTGATCCTCGGGCCGTTTCAGGGCAAGCCCGCCTGCGTGCGGATCGCCGTCGGGAGAGGCGTCTGCGGCAGAGCCGTTGCGACCGGCGAGCCGGTCGTCGTTCCCGACGTCCGCGCCTTCCCGGGGCATATCGCCTGCGACACCGCCTCGGCGTCCGAGATGGTCGTCCCGCTCATACGAGCAGACGGTACGGTTTTCGGCGTGCTCGACCTCGACAGCGCGAGCACCGACCGCTTTGCCCCGATCCGCGAAATCATCCTGTCGACAGCCCGCGAGATCGAGCGTGCGCTCGGATAAATGGAGGATTTGCCAATGACAAAAAACGACACGCTGAACTGGTATCGGGAAAACGCGGAAGAGTTCATCGCGCGTACCGAGACCGTGGATATGTCGGCGCTCTACGACGCGTTTCTATCGCACGTGCCCGCCGGCGGACGCGTTATGGATCTCGGCTGCGGCGCCGGCAACGCGGCTCTGCACTTTTCAAAGAAGGGATACGACGTTCTGGCGGTGGACGGATGTCCGGAACTGTGCGAACATACCCGTCGGCGCGTCGGATGCCCGGTACGTGTCCTCCGCTTTGACGAACTCGATTACGAGAACGCGTTCGACGGCGTTTGGGCGTGCGCCTCTCTTCTGCACCTTCGGATGGGCGAACTGCCCCGCGTACTTGTGCTGATCCGCCGCTCCATGAAGCACGGCGGCGTTTTCTACGCGTCCTTCAAGCACGGAGAAACCGAGCGAGACAAAAACGGCAGAGTTTTTTCCGATATGACGGAGGATTCTCTCCGCCGCCTGATCGTCGAGGCGGGTGGGTTCCGGGATATCTCGCTGTGGACGACCGGCGACGCCCGTCCCGACAGAGCGGACGAGAAGTGGGTTAATCTGCTTTGCTACGCCGAATGAAAACGGATTATCCGTCGAAATAGTCAAAAACCCCCGCGTGTGCGACGGCAGGAAGGTCGAGTTTGCTTGCAAACTCGTAAGCGAGCCGCTTGCGGCTCGGCAGACGAATAGCCGCTTGCGCCGTCCTGTCGCCTGCCTCGTCTATACTTCCCGCACCCCCTACGCAAGGCGGGGGTGCGCTCTGTATGCCCTGCCCGGCGCGTCGAATCCCCCTTGATACAACGACTATCCAACCGCGATCATTGAAAAAGAATTAAAAAACCGCGCACCGGCGGCTACCGGTGCGCGGTTCCTCGTTTTGCAATCAATTGAAAGACGCCGTTTTCGCCCACGACAGAAACTGTGAACGGC
>CAMZBE010000164.1 GCA_947304475.1 uncultured Clostridia bacterium | reverse complement strand
CGTGTAACGGGCATCAACCAGAGCCAGTTGTCGCAGTATGTGAGCGGTTACCGCCGTCCGAGCGCAAAGACGACCAAGAAGATTGAGTCATCACTGCATTCGTTCGGACAGGAATTGTCGCAGGTCAATTTCCACTTTGTCTGATGTTCGGTGAGAATTCAGGATACAAAGAAGGCCCGCGGTTTCGGTTCCGCGGGCCTTCTTTATGTTTGCCAGGATTATTCCTCGTCTTCGGGCGGGTTGACCACGACCGAGAGACGGCTGACGCGGTAGTCCTTGATTTCGGTGACGATGACGCAGAGGTTGCGCCAGGTGAAACTGTCGCCCTCGTGGGGATCGGATTCGAGCATCTCGATCGCCCAGCCGCCCATGGTCACGTACTCGCTTTCAAGGTCGCGGCGATCCTCGTCGATATAATCGAAGAAGTCGTCGATCGAGACCAGACCGTCGACGTCGTAGGTGTTCTCACCGGTCTTCTTGATCTCGTAGGTGATGGTGTCGGTTTCGTCCCAGATGTCCCCGACGATCTGTTCGAGGATGTCCTCCATCGTCACGATACCCATCGTCCCGCCGTACTCGTCGAGGACGATCATCATGTGCGTCTGACGGCGGCGCATCTCGGAGAGCGCGGCGGGGAGACGCATGGTCTTATGCACGAAGCAGGGCTCGATCAGAAGGTCGGACAGTTGGATTTGCATTCCTTCCGCCTCGGTCTGCTTCTTATAGAAATGGTTAACCGAGAGAATCCCGATGATGTGGTCGACCGTCTCGCGGTAGACCGGGATGCGCGAATGGCGGTAGGAGAGGATCTTTTTCAGGTTCTCTTCGTACCCGTCGTCGATGTCGAGCATATCGACCTTGATACGGGGGATCAGGATATCTTCGACCGTGGTCTCGGAGAAACTGATCGCCGACTGGACCAGTTCGCTCTTGTCCTCGTCGATGACGCCCTCCTCTTCCGCCGTTTCGATCATGGTGGTCAGTTCTTCGCTTGTCACCGAGGGCTTTTTCTTTTTGCGGAAAGGCGCGGTCAGAACTTCGACGAGACCGACGACGATCCAGGTCAGGGGACGGAACAGGATCATCAGCACGAGGATCGGCACCGAGAGACGGCACGCCGAAACCAGGGCGTAACGCTTCGCCACGGTCTTCGGAATAATCTCGCCGAAGATCAGAACGGCAAGCGTGACCGCCGCGCTCGCCACCGTCGCGCCCAGCCCCTGCCCGAGCAGGTTAACGAAGACCACCGTCGCGATCGAGGAAAGTCCGATGTTGACGAGGTTGGTTCCGATCAGAATGGTCGAGAGAGCGACGTTGAAACTGTTCGATACCTTAACGGCGACTTTTGCCGCGCCGCTCTTTTCGGCGCGCTTTTCAAGCCGCTTGCGGTTGAGGGACGTGAAGGCGATCTCGGTCGCCGAGAAGAATGCGCAGAACAGAAGGAAGATCGCCGAGACGGTAAAGAAGATCGGGTAGTTCATTCTTCGTCACCCTCCTCTTCCTTGTCCTCTTCCATCGGGGGAAGTTCGAGTTCGGGCGTATCGAGTTTGACCGTGACGCGCGCGATGCGGCCATCGGTCACTTCGTCCACCGTAAAGCGAAGATCGTCGGTCTCGTATTCCTCGCCCTCTTCGGGGAGACGTCCCATGCGTTCGAGAAGGAAGGTATGTATCCGCTTGCCCCTCAGCGTTTCGTCGCTGTTCTCGTAACCCATACCGTCGAAGAGTTTACCGAGCGTCAGTTTTCCGCTCGCCTCGAAATAGTTGCCGCCGAGTTTGGCGAAATCGGGATCAAACTCGTCGTCCTCGTCGTAGATCTCGCCGACCAACTCTTCCAGGAAGTCCTCGACGGTGACGAGCCCCATGATCTTGCCGTTCTTGTCGCGGGCGATCGCCATACAGCACTTGTTCCGGCTCATCTCGTCGAGCAGTTCGTCGATCGGCGCGTCGAGGGGAACGAAGGTCGGTTTGGTCATCAGGCGGCGCAGATCGGCGCGCCCGGTGGTCATGTAGGAGCGGAGATAGTTCCGCACCATCAGGATCCCGACCACCCGGTCCTTTTCCATGACGGGCAGGCGGGAATATTTGGTGTGGCGGATCAGGTCGAGCACCTCGTCCTGGGACATCGAGAGCGAGACGAAGGTCACGTCGTCCCAGAGCGTCAACACGTCGGCGACGCGGGTGCCGCTGAATTCGAGCGCAGACTGGAGAAGATCGCTCTGTTCCTCGTCGATCACGCCCTCCTCTTCGCCGGTCTCGATGATCTCGGTGATCTCGTCCTCGGTGACGGTGGGTTCGGCGGATCCGCCCGAGATCTTCGACACCAGGGCGGCGAGCCCCGAGAACAGGAGCGTCAGGGGCGTCAGGATCCAGAGCAGAAAACGCAAAAACGGGGCGAACGCGATCGCGACGTCGTCGTTGTCGTAGTTGGCGAGCGTCTTGGGCGTGATCTCCCCGAAAAGGATAACGACGGCGGTCGTGACAAGCGTCGTCACCGTGGTTTGCACCGCGTTCATCTCCCCGAAAAGACGCAGGGTGAAGACCGTCGCGAGCGAGGCGCAGACGGTATTGACGAGACAGTTGCCGACGAGGATCGCCGTCAGAAACGTATCGAACTTATCGGACAGCGACAAAGCAAGCGCCGCGCGCCGATTGCCGTTCTCCGCAAGAGTTTTCAATTTGATCCGGTTCGCGCCGACGTAGGCGCTCTCGGATGCCGAGAAAAAGGCGCTGAATCCGAGCAAAACGATGCTGCTCAAAAGGTACAGCGTACTGCTTGGGTCCATAAAAAGAAAAACCACACTCCTTCGATCGGGAAGTTTCTTCTCCGCGGGCGTTTTTTTGCAGAGTATTATAGTACATTATACACACTTTCGGCGCGTCTGTCAAGGTTTTCCCGAAAGAAACGGGTAAAGTGGGGGATCCGACCGAAAAAAAGCGCCCTTCGGCGGGCGATTTCGGACGAAGGTGGGAGACACGGCTCGAGTTTCGTTTTTTCGGGAAAAATCAAAGCCGCCCCCTTGATTTTAACGCCGCGAATATGTTAAAATAATGATATATGGTAAAAAGGGGGATAATGCAGATGGGCAAACCGGCGGGGCACCCCTCGAAGCACACCCGAAAAACGCCGGATCGCCCCCAAGCCCCCTCTCCCGACCGGGCGCGTCTGGTTCCGCCGTGTCTTATTGCCGCCGCCCTCTATCTCGCCCTCTGCCTTCTCGGGGCGCGGGCAGGGTTCGACGTCGGAATGCTCGGGCTCCGTCTGACGCGGTTGCTGTCCGGTCTGTTCGGCTGCGGCGCCGCCCTGATCCCGCCGTTGCTTGCGTTCCTGTCGCTCAAAGCGCGGGAAGATTTGTCGCAGGGACGCTTCCTTTCCCGCACGGTCTTCGCCCTTCTGTTTCTTCTGTTCGCCTCGGTCGTCTTCGGTCGGGGCGTCCCGCTCGGCGAGGCGTTTGCGCGCGGAGCGGACCTTTCCGGCGGCGGCGCTGTCGGCGCTCTGTTCAGACGGGCGCTCGAACGTGCGTTCGGTCCCGCCGGGATCCTTCTTATCCTGTGTCTGATCCCCCTGATCTATTTCGTATTCTTTCCCCCTGCGCGCCGGATCGCGTTCGCCACGGTCTTCCCCGCCCGTCTGCGGAGAGAGGATCGGGGGACGGCGGCGCCGGCGAAAGCAAGAAAGGAGTTGCCCATGCGTTCCCGTCAGTCTAAACCGACCATCGTAGGTGGAGACGGCTACTATCCCGTCGCCCACCGCGAGAATGAAAGTTTCTCGGAGATCCGGGCAAGAATGGAAAAGGAAGAGCGCACCGGTGCCGAGCGGAAAGGGATCGCCGATCCCCCCACCGACGAAAGACGTGCGCAGGTCGATATCAGCATCGATCCTCTGCCCGAAGAGGATCTCGTTCTGACGCGCACCAAGATCTCGTCCCCCGCCGGAACCGACGTCCGGGACGACGGCGACGGCTCCGACGTGGTGAGCGCGGCGGAACTGTTCGGCA
>CAMZBE010000163.1 GCA_947304475.1 uncultured Clostridia bacterium | reverse complement strand
GCCCGCCGATGCCCGGCAGGATCGCGTCGGGACGCTCGTAGCGAATGATCTTCGCGATATACTCGAGCGTCAGCGGTTCCATGTAAACCTTGTCCGCGATCGAGGTGTCGGTCATGATGGTCGCGGGGTTGGAGTTGACGAGAATGACCTCGTACCCCTCTTCCTTCAGGGCAAGACACGCCTGCGTCCCGGCGTAGTCGAACTCCGCCGCCTGCCCGATGACGATCGGTCCCGAACCGATGATCATGATCTTTTTGATGTCGTTGCGTTTCATATTTCTCTCCCGGTAATAGAATGGTTTTTTCAGAGTTCCGTCGGCGCTTCGCTGTCGCAGAAGACGCAGCGGTAGATCTTGTTTTTCCGGTCGGTCAGCCGGAACTGCTGCGGGATGCCCGGCTCGGTCGACGTGATGCAGCGCGGGTTCTTGCACCGGATGATGTCGGTCACCTTATCCGGCAGCGACAGATGTTCGCGCTTGGCGAGTTCGCCGTTTTTGATGACGTTGACCGTGATCCCGGGATCGAGGTATCCGAGCACGGCGAAATCCAGATCGATCACCTGACCGACCTTGATGATGTCCTTTTTGCCCATCTTCTTGCTGTCGGCACGCTGGATCAGCGCGACCGTGCAGTCGAGGCGGTCAAGCCCCAGCACGTGATAGATGCGGAGCGCGTTGCCCGCCGTGATGTGGTCGAGAACGATACCGTCCTTGATCTGTCCGATGATCATAATTTCACCCCCAGAAGCGAGAGGATCAACGCCTCCCGGATATATTTGCCGTTCTCCGCCTGCCGGAAATAGCAGGCGCGTGGATCGTCGTCGACGTCCTGCGCGATCTCGTTGACGCGGGGCAGGGGGTGCATCACCGAGAGCGTGTCCTTCGCCGCTTTCAGTTTGTCGGAGGTCAGGATATAACTGTCTTTCAGACGCAGGTAGTCGGCTTCGTTGAAGAAGCGTTCCTTCTGAACCCGCGTCATATAGAGGATATCGAGTTCGGGCAGCACTTCGTCGAGATGCCGCGTCTCGGTATAGGGGATCCCGTTCTTTTCGATCACGTCCGAGATCAGGTAAGTGGGCAGCCGCAGTTCCTCGGGCGAGATCAGAACGAAGCGCACCCCCGCGTAGCGCGAGAGCGCCGAGAGCAGGGAGTGGACCGTCCGCCCGAACTTGAGGTCGCCGCAGAAGCCGACCGTCAGGTTCTCAAATCCGCCCTTTTCACGGCGGATGGTGAGCAGGTCGGCAAGCGTCTGCGTCGGGTGGTTGTGTCCGCCGTCGCCCGCGTTGATGACCGGCACGCCCGCAACGCGCGAGGCGACTAAGGGAGCGCCTTCTTTGGGGTGGCGCATCGCGATTACGTCGGCGTAGAGCCCGACGATCCGCGCGGTGTCAGAGACGCTCTCGCCCTTCGAGACCGAACTCGAGTTCGCCTCGGAGAAGCCGAGGACGTTCCCGCCGAGTTCGTACATCGCGGCTTCAAAACTCAGGCGCGTGCGCGTCGAGGGTTCGTAAAAGAGCGTCGCCAGTTTCTTGCCCCGGCAGGCGTCCTTGTACTTGTCGCGGTTCGCGATGATGTCGAGCGAAACGTCGATCAGGTCTTCGATCTCTTCACGCGACAGATCGAGAATGTCGATCAGGTGTTTCATTTCTTGTCTCCTATCCAACTCTCGTCCGTCGGATTATTTCGGAACGCGATCAGGCGTTTGACGTCGCTTTCACGGATAAACCCCTCCTCCGCGGCGACCTTTGCCACCACATCGAAGTTCGTGAGCGATACGTTCTTGACCTTTGCTTCCGCGAGCCGTTCCAGTCCGCGCGCCATGCCGTAGGTGAAGATCGAAACGATTCCGAGGACTTCCGCGCCCTCTTCGCGCAGGGCGTCGACCACCTCGATCACGCTGCCGCCGGTCGAGATCAGATCCTCGACCACGACCACTTTTTCTCCTTTTTCGAGTTTGCCCTCGATCCGGTTCTGCCGCCCGTGATCCTTCGCGCCGCCGCGGACGTAGCCCATCGGCAGACCGAGCAGATGCGCCGTGATGGCGGCGTGCGCGATCCCCGCGGTCGACGTGCCGAAGAGCGCCTCGGCGTCGGGGTAGTTCTCCTTGACGAGGGTGGCAAGTCCTTCCTCGACGTCACACCGCACGGCGGGGGACGTGAGCGTCAGCCGATTGTCGCAGTAGACCGGACTTTTGATCCCGCTCGCCCAGGTAAAGGGTTCGTCGGGGCGGAAGAAGACCGCTCCGATCGAGAGCAGGTCGCGCGCAATTCTTTTTTGCATATCTGGTTCCATCCTTTCGTTATTGTCCGAGAAATTCGCGGACGCACCGGCGGTAGGCGGCGACGGGATCGTCCGCCGCCGTGATCGGACGCCCGACCACGATCAGGTCGGAGCCGAGTTCTCGGGCGTTTTCGGGCGTCGTCACCCGCTTCTGATCCCCGATCGCGCCGTCGGCGAATCGCACGCCCGGCGTCACGGTGAGAAAGGCGGCGCCGCACGCTTCGTGTACCGTCCCGGCTTCGAGCGGGGAGCAGACCACGCCGTCAAGACCGGAGGCCTTCGCGTTCTTCGCGTACTGCGTCACCACGTCGGGGAGAGGGCGGTCGATCAGCAGTTCCCCCGTGAGGCGCGCCTGGTCGATCGAGGTCAGTTGCGTCACCGCGATCAAAGCGGGGCGCGTGCCGTCGGGACGCGTCAGTCCCTCGATCGCCGCCCGCATCATATCCAGTCCGCCGGCGGCGTGCAGGTTGCAGAGGTCGACGTCGAGTTTGGAGAGCACCGACATCGCCCGTTTGACGGTGTTCGGGATATCGTGCAGTTTCAGGTCGAGGAAGATCTTGTGTCCCCTTGCCTTGATCTGCCGCACGATCTCGGGGCCCGCCCCGTAAAAGAGTTCCATTCCGATCTTGACGAACGGCTTTTCCTCTTGAAACCGGTCGAGGAAGGCAAAGGTCTCCTCCGCCGTGGGAAAGTCGCAGGCAACGATCACGTCGCGTTTCATTTACTCGCACCTCCGATAATATCTTGCAGTTTTTCGATCTTGTATCTGTCCATCACGCCGGGCAGGTCGCGGATGATGTCCCGGCAGGCGTAGGGATCGACCAGGTTCGCCGCGCCTACTTCAACCGCCGTCGCGCCGGCGAGCATCATTTCGATCACGTCTTCCGCCCGGCTGACGCCGCCCATTCCGATCACGGGGATCTTCACGGCTCTCGCCGTCTGGTACACCATGCGGAGCGCGACGGGGAACACGGCGGGGCCGGACAGTCCCCCGGTGACGTTCCCGAGCAGGGGCTTGCGGCGGTTAAGGTCGATCCGCATTCCGAGCAGCGTGTTGATCAGCGATACGCCGTCGGCGCCCGCGCTTTCGCACGCCCGCGCGATCTCGGTGATATCGGCGACGTTGGGCGAGAGTTTCAGAATGATCGGCTTTTTGGTCGCCGCCCTCACCGCCTTCGTCACTTCCGCCGCCGCCTTCGGATCGGTCCCGAAACTCATGCCACCCCCGTGGACGTTCGGGCAACTGATATTGACTTCGAACCACCCGATCGCGTCTTCCGCGTCGAGTTTTTCGACCACATCGACGTACTCCCCGACCGAGAAGCCCGAGACGTTCGCCATCACGGGTTTCGAGAAGACCTGTTTCAGTTTCGGCAACTCTTCGGCGAGCACCCGGTCGACGCCGGGGTTCTGGAGCCCGACGGCGTTGAGCATCCCGGACGGCGTCTCGGCGATCCGCGGGGTGACGTTTCCGAACCGCGGCTGCGCGGTCGTCCCCTTGAAACTGAAAGTGCCCAGTTGATTGATATCGTAGTATTCGGCGAACTCGTACCCGAAGCCGAAGGTCCCCGACGCCGGGATCACGGGATTGTCAAGCGGAATTCCGCAGAGCGTTACGTTCAGTCTTCCCATACGATCTCCCCCCGTGTCAGTACCGGGCCCTCGCGGCAGATCCGCTTGTTTCCGGCAATCGTTTTGCAGGTGCAGCCCATGCACGCGCCGAACCCGCAGCCCATGCGACGCTCGAAAC
>CAMZBE010000162.1 GCA_947304475.1 uncultured Clostridia bacterium | reverse complement strand
GAATTGCGTGCAAGCCCGCGTGAATTGACGGCTTTGCCGTCGTGAATTGCGCCCATCGGTCGCATGAATTGCGGGCACGCCCGCATGAATTGCCGCTGCCGCGGCATTGGGGCGCGAGCGGCGTCAGATGGAAACCGAAATCGCGTTGCCGGAAGCGGCGGAGTTGAACGCCTCTTCCATCACGCGAAGGACGCGGCGTACTTCGGGCAGGGTGACGATGGGTTCGGCTTTGCCGTCGATCGCGGCGACCAGGTTGCGGTAGAAGTCGTGGACGTCCGACGCGGGGCGCGTCCAGTCGTATTCGTCAAGGGTGATCTCGTCGCGGGGCGCCATGGTTTTGGTGATGCCCGCCGCGGTCTGCACCGGCAGGACGTCGGCTTCGTTCCACGCCTTACAATAGGCGACGCGGGCGTTCTGCCGCCAGTCGGTGATCAGCGCGCTTCCCTTCTTCGCCTGCAGATAGAAGCGCGGCAGGGCGAGGAAGTTATAGGTCCCGACCTCGATAAGAGAACGGACGCCGTTTGCAAAGGTCAGAAGGAGTTTGAAACCGTCGTCGACCTCGTCGGTCGTGATATGGGTGGTCTCACAATAGATCTTCTCGATCTTATCGGGGACGATCTGCAGGATCTGGTCGATCAGATGCACGCCCCAGTCGAGGATCATGCCGCCGCCGTACTGCTTGTGGCAGCGCCAGTCGCTCGGGATCCCGCGCGAGCCGTGGATGCGCGACTCGATATTGACGGGCTCGCCGATCTTGCCGGACTGCACGATCTCCTTGATCGCGAGGAAGTCGACGTCCCAACGGCGGTTCTGGTGAACGGTAAAGAGTTTGCCCGACCGGCGCGCCGCGTCCGCCATACGATCGAACGACGCGACCGAGAGCGCCACCGGCTTTTCGCAGACGACGTTGTGCCCGGATTTGAGCAGGCGAATCACGATCTCCTCATGAACGTCGTTCGGCGTTGCGACGACGCAGATCTCGGCGTCCTTATCGGCGCAGATCTCGTCAAGCGAAGCGTAAACCTTGATCCCGCGCGATCCGGCGAGTTGGTTGCGCTCCTCTTTGATATCGTACACGCCGCGAAGCGTGACGACGTCGCTCTTTTGCGCGTGATCGGCGTGCCAGCCGCCCTGACCTCCGTATCCGATCACGACCACGTTCTTTTTCATGTACGTAAACCTCCGCTGCGCGGCTTTCCCGCGCGTTCCAAGAGAGTATTATAACAAACCCTTGCGCGTTTGTCCATAGTTAAAAGAAAATATTTTATTATATGCCCGGTCAGTTCCTGACGTCGGCAAAGTCGGCAAAGGTCTTGTCGGTTTCGACGAGGACCTTGGGCTGTCCCTTGACGTTGATCTCGCTCCAACTGTAGTCGGTATCGTAGCCGAGATTGCGCCCGACGTAGATCCGGAAGTCCGAGCGCGCGCCGCCGAGCATATCTTTGCCCGCAAGGAACCCCTCGACGGGGCAGAACAGGTAGAGTTCGGAAACCGACGAGTCTGCGAAGGCGCGCGCGCCGATCTTTTTCATGCGGCTCGCGTCGCCGATCACGACGGTTTTCAGGCGTGTCGCACCGGAAAACGCCCCGGTTTCGATCGACGAGACGGGAAGCGTGATCTCACGCCCGAGTTTTTGGTCGAAAACGGTGATCTCACGCGGAAGAACGACGGTTTCCTTCTGCAGACCGGCGTCGGTCAGCCCGACGACCGAATAGGTATCGGAATAGGTCAGACGGTAACGGAGATCGCCCACGTCGTAAACGGTGTCAAGATCGCCGAGCGGAAGGTAGAGCCTGGGCATCCAGCCCGATTTCGGGAGCGGGGTTGCGTCGGTGTCGTTCTCCGCCTGATAGAGCAGATTGCCGATCCCCGCCGTGTGCCGTTCAACGCCCGCCGTGTTCAGGTGAAAGTTGGTGTCGTAGAAGTAGTTCGGAGCGTAGACGAAATCCTCCATGTGTCCGAGGATCCGACAATGCAGGTTTCGTTCGAGATAATACTCGAACGCGTCGCAGCGGTCGAGCAACTCTTCGGAGAGCGAGACGCCTGTGATCTCGCCTTTCGTTTCGCCGTATTCGATCAAAAGGGCGTCGAGCGACGCCGGCGTCTCTTCCCCGTTCTCGTCGGTCGACAGCGCCATGGCGTTGATCGGGCAGAACGCGAAGTAGACCGTCGCGCCGCGCTTCTTTGCCCGGTCGATAAAGGCGTTCAGGTAATCGAGAAAATCGCCCGAGACGATCGAGCGGTCGGGGATAACCGAGGTCGTAGAGTCAAAATAGCCGTCCATCACGTTCTCTGCCCTGCCGTCGACTTCGATCTCTTCCCCGTCCACCGTCTCTTTGACGGTATAAACGATATCGCCGTATTCGTTGAAATTCCGGCTGTTGTAAACGCCGACGGGATCGGGCGCGCCCTCGCGCAGATAGCGCAGTTTCTCGCCCGTGACCGACCAGAGCGCGCCCCAGAGCGACGCCAGATCCGACCGCTTGACCGAGCGCAGAAGCGAGGCGTCGTCGTCGAGCGCCTTCAAGGTCGCGGAGCCGCTGAAATAGAGCGAAAGCGTCTGCGGATCGAGTTCGGGGGCGAGCAGGACGATATCGCCCTCGTGAATCGCGTCCTCGGCAAGATCGAGCATCAGTTTGGTGCCGAGTTCGGCGTAGAGCCCGAAGTTGATTACAGGACGGTCGAAGAGTTCCGAGAGCGTTTCGCTGTTATAGCCGAACGCGACCGACGATCCGCCGATCAGGACGATCTTCTCGCCCTCGGCGGAATAGAGCGCGTCGTATTTTTCGTTGAGTTCACCGTAAAAGGTGTTGGAATAGACGCTGTCCGCCCCGAAATACACGCCGGACGCAACGGCGAAGGGCGAGAGCAGCAGCAGGACCGTCAGAACGATCAAAAGACACGAAACCAACGGTTTCTTCGCGTTTTTCACGATCCGCCCCCCGTCAGAACTGGAAGTAGATGAAGGTGGAAGTCAGATCGTTCGCCATCAGGTAGGTCCAAGCGAAAATGACGATCCAGGTAACGGCGACAAACGCGAAGCGCGAAACGAACGCGCCGTCGCCCGCCGGTTCGTCGTGATGGAGGATCAGGCGGTCGACGAGCAGCAGGAGCACGATCGAAAGAACGAGCAGCAGGATCGCCGGGACGTTCAGTTGCATAAGCGAGAGGACGTTTGCAATCGGAACGCGCCAGTTTGCCCCCGTGAAGAGCGCGGAGAGCAGTTTGCCGAGATCCGAGGTCGAGTTGGCGCGGAAGAAGAGCCACGCGAAATCGACGAGCAGGAAGGTGTTGAAGATGCGGATTGCGCGGATCACCCGCCCGTCGGGGGAAAGACCGATCTTCGTAAGAAGCCGGTTCCGAGCGGGGAGCGTCAGGATCCCGATCACCTGATAGAGCGCGTGGAGCGCGCCCCAGATCACGAAGGTCCACGCCGCCCCGTGCCAGAGTCCCGAGACGAGGAAAACGATCGTGATATTCAGAAGATGCCGCCATTTGGCGCACCTGCTGCCGCCGAGGGGAATGTAGAGGTAGTCGCGGAACCAGGTTGAAAGCGAGATGTGCCACCGCCCCCAGAATTCGCGAATGGTCTTCGCGGTATAGGGACGGTCGAAGTTCTTCATCAGCCGGATGCCCATGATCCGCGCGCAGCCGATCGCGATGTCGGTATATCCCGAGAAGTCGCAGTAGATCTGCACGGCGAAGAGCAAGGTCGAGAGGATCACCCCGAGGGCGGGGATGGTCTCCATCCCATCGAGGTTGTTGTAGATCGCGTTGACGTAGACCGAGAGCAGGTCGGCGACCGCGATCTTCTTGAAGAAGCCGAGCATCATCTTCCGAAGCCCGTATCCGACGTCCTCGCGCGAAACGGGCAGGCGGGTGCGGAGCTGCGGGAGCAGGTTGGCGGGGCGCTCGATGGGTCCCGCGACGAGCTGCGGGAAGAAGGAGACGAAGAGCGCGTAGTAGCCGAAATGGCGCTCCGCGCGGATCGACCCGCGGTAGACGTCGATCGCGTAGGAAAGGGTCTGGAAG
>CAMZBE010000161.1 GCA_947304475.1 uncultured Clostridia bacterium | reverse complement strand
GAACACCAAACAGGTCGGCGCTTCGCAAAAAGTGAGCGAAAACTGGGCGAACTGCACCGACGTTGACAAAACCGCGAAACAAACCTTTGCCTTAACGATGGATTACGACGCGAAGACCTTCAGGCTTTACGTGAAACAATCGAACGGTTCGTTCGGCTTCGTCAGGTCCGTTCGGTACGAAAACACCACCTGGGACAGCACCCGCGTCAGAACCCAATTCTACGTGAGAGCGATCGATACGAATCAGACGCCCGACGCGACCTACACCGCGACGGTCGAGAACCTGAAGATCTACAAAGGTCTGACGCACGCGAAACGCTACGTGCTAGACACCGTGGCTGGCGCGGCGGTGCGGCTTGACGTCCCGACGGGGCTTCGCTTCACGGGCAATATCGGCAAGGACTACCTCGACGGGCTGAAAGCCGAGTACGGCGCGGGGAACGTCAAGGTCGGTATGCTGATCACCCCGACCGATTACCTGACCGCCAATTCGCTCGCCTTCACCAAAGAGGCGCTCGACGGATGCGGCGCGCTTCCCGAGGGCAAGAAGTATCGCAAGATCGAAGCGGCTACCATTCTCGAAACCGATGACGGGGCGGCGTACAAGATCAACTGCGTGCTCTCAAACGTATTGGAAGCCAACTACGGCCGCGCGTTCTCCGCGATCACCTACGTGGAGATCAACGGAAATACCTACTATTATTCCAACTACTTCGAAGAGGATAATTCCCGCTCCATCTTCCGCGTGGCGGACGCGGCGCTGCTCGACCTCTCGGATACCGAGGACGGCGAGTACCGGTATCAGGTCGCGTACACGTCGGAATACAGCCCCTACACGGCGGAGCAGCGCGCGACGCTCGAGGGCTTCCGTATTCCCGGTTCCTTTACCGTGATGTCCTACAACATCGAGGTGTACGGTCACGGCGGTCCGGGCTGGGACGGCAGAGATCCCGAGATGGCGATGCAGACCGTCCGGAGCGCTTCTCCCGATATCGTCGGCTTTCAGGAAGTCGACGACTACTGGAACGGTTCCTTCTCCGCCCTGACGTCAAACGGCTACACCCGTTTGAAGGGGGATGCCGCCACCGACGGATCCGAGCGGGTGGAGATCTTCTACAAGACCGACAAGTTCACGAAGGTCTCCGAAGGGACGTACAAATACAAGGCGCTCGCCACTTCCCTCGGCGTCCCGAACACCGAGGACGTGAGTTCATCGGTCTATACCCACGGGCGCATCTTCCACTACGCCGTTCTGCGGGAGATTGCGACCGGAAAGAAGGTCCTCTTCATCAACACGCATCTGCACTACGGCGGGACCGGCGAGGGGCATGAAGAGGACGATAAGATGCGCCGCTACGAGATCCGTACCCTGCTCGCGTGGATCGAAAAT
This sequence comes from uncultured Clostridia bacterium, assembly GCA_947304475.1. Taxonomy (GTDB): domain Bacteria; phylum Bacillota; class Clostridia; order Oscillospirales; family CAG-272; genus UBA1740. The sequence goes on along the minus strand of CAMZBE010000161.1, from coordinate 2,644 downwards.
CAGAATATCGACTGCGACTGCACCGTGATCGTCGGCGATATGAACTCCGCCTACTCGGGCGGTCAAGGCAAGGTCAATATGGCGCTCTTCACCAACGCAGGCTACGAAATCACGCGTGACAGCGCCAAAGCCAAGGGCGATACCGGCGGGACGCTCGCAAACAGCCGCACGACACGTCAGCATTACGTCTTCGACTACATTATGGCCGAAGGCAGCGCGTCCGCCATGTCCTATACGGCGATCGACAACATGATCGACAACGCCGGTACGACCTACCCGTCCGATCATCTGCCGATCATGGCGACGTTCCTCTTCGACTGATCCGACGAAAGGAGAGTAAGAAAATGAAAAACGAGAAAAAGATTTATCTTCCCGCCGAAATCACCGTCGTCCCCCTGGCGGGCGACCTGCTCACCACGTCGGGCGGCTACGACGAAACCGACAACTGGTTTGACGACATTTTCGCGGACTGATCCCCCGATTTGCCCGCGCGCGGCGCGGCGCCCGTTGCGGCGCCGCGCCGTTGTTCGGCAGATAGAACACCTGAGGAGTCGTTGTGTCCGTTTTTTCGTTGCTTCCGTTCCTTGCCTTCCCCTTGAGAGAAAGGTGGTGCGGAGCACCGGATGAGGTGGTATTCTCTTCTTGACAGGAACGGGAAATCCGTGCTATAATGAAGGCGAAAAAGAACGGAAGGGGAACGGACTATGCTGATCGTCGGGATCGCCGGTCTTGTGATCGGGATCGAACACCGCTACCCCTATCTCGAAAAGCACTGCGCCGCCTATAAAACCGACGGAACGCCGGACTTTTCCGTGACGGTCACCCAAGAGATGATCGAAGCCGAGCGCGCGAAAGCCGTCGACGTCCCCACGGGCGCCGACGACGGGTATTTTGAAAGTCTCTCTGCCGCCCGCGAGATCGCGCACCGCCTGCCCGCCTGCGACGCGTTTCTGTTTCACGCCGCCGTGATCGAATACAAGGGCTCGGCGATCGCCTTCACCGCCCCGAGCGGCACCGGCAAGAGCACGCACATCAAGAACTGGAAGCGCGCCTTCGGCGACGACGTCCGGATCGTCAACGGCGACAAACCGATCCTGCGCTTTTCCCCCGAAGGAACGCTCTATGCCTACGGCACGCCGTGGGCGGGCAAAGAGGGCTGGAGCCGCAACGTCGGTCTCCCGCTGAAAGCCGTCGTGTTCCTCGAACGCGGCAAGGAGAACCGGATCTTTCCGCTCTCCCCCGCCGACGCGGCGATGCCCCTGATGAACCAGATCCTGCTCGAGAGCGATCCCGAAACCGTCGCCGCCACCCTGTCGCTTGCCGACCGGATGCTCGGACAGGTCGGACTGTTCCGGCTCGCCTGTACCCCCGACGTCGGCTCCGCCCTCGTCGCAAAGAACGCCATTTTCGGTTAACAAAGGATAATACTATGAAGATCGTATCTGGTTTCGTCGTCCGCGAGGTGGGGGGTAAGACCTTTGCCGTCGCGACCGGCGACCTTGCAAAAAAATTCCACGGCATGATCACCCTCGGCGGCAGCGGCAAGGAGATCTGGGAAGCGCTGCAGAACGACGTGACCGAGGAGCAGATCGTCGACAAACTGCTCGACGTCTACGACGTGGACCGTGAGACCGCAGCAAAGGACGTTTCCGCGTTCCTCTCCAAACTCCGGAAGGCGGGACTGCTCCTTGAGTGACCGGACGTCGCGGGACGAGAAGCGCCGGGTGCTCGAAGAGGTCGGCTTTTACGCCAGCACCCCGCTCGGCAAAAGTATGCGCCCGATGCTCCGCGGCGGGAAGGATAATATCCTCGTCGAGAAGCCGACGGGACGGCTGAAAAAGTACGACGTCGCCCTCTACGTCCGCGCCGACGGGACCAGCGTCCTGCACCGCGTGGTGAAGGTACGCGAGAACGACTACGCCATGCGCGGCGACAACTGCGACTACACCGAGTACGGCGTCACCGACGACGACCTCGTCGGCGTGATGACCGGCTTCTGGCGCGGCGAACGCTTCGTCTCCGCCGACAACCGCCGCTACCGGCTCTACGTCCGCCTCAACCGCGCGACCTACCCCCTGCGCTGGCTCCGCATCAAGACAGGCAAACTGCTCCGCAAGATCGCTTCGCATATCCCGCCGCTCAAATGGTTGTGGCACAAACTCCGTAAGAAGTAACGCCACCTGCGCCCTGCGCCCGCATCAGGACCGGCAAATTGCTCCGCCGCGCCGCTTTTCCGCTTCATCCGTGTAGGGGACGGCGTCCTCGACGTCCCGCGTATCCACGCGTTTTATCCCACGCCGCTTTTTCATATTCCGCCGCCTTCCCCTTTTTCCACACCGCGCCCCCGTCCGCTGCTCCGCCGTTTTCCCCCGCTCTGCTTCCGCCGACGTCGGCTCTTCCTCCTTTCCCCGGAACGAGCAGAAAAAAGCCGAAAAACCCCTTGACAAGCCACCTTGTCCGTGATATAATATTCGGGCAAAACCGATTGACGCACATGGCGGAATAGCTCAGCTGGCTAGAGCATTCGGTTCATACCCGACAGGTCGTTGGTTCAAATCCGACTTCCGCTACCAGGCCCGTTGGTCAAGAGGTTAAGACACCGCCCTTTCACGGCAGTAACATGGGTTCGAGTCCCGTACGGGTC
>CAMZBE010000160.1 GCA_947304475.1 uncultured Clostridia bacterium | reverse complement strand
AATCTTCAGAAACAGGGCGATCAATCCGGAGGAGATCGATTTAGCCGCGTTACCGATCCAGCCCGTCAGGGACAGGACCGATACAAGCCGGGAGAGTACGGGATTTGACGCGATCGCGGGCACTCCGAGCAAATAATCGGCAAGATACGAACCGCCTATCATCCAGATCAGAACGAAAAGATAGATCCCGCGCTCGTGCCTGACAAGCCAGAAGGCGGCGCGTCTGGGCAAAAGAAGCGACAGAATGCGCGAACCGTCGAGCGGCGGCAAGGGAAGGAGATTGAAGAGCGCAAGCGCGAGATTCATGATGTGGAGCAGGTAGAAAAAGCGGAACAGGTAATAGAGGAAAAGCGATAGAAACGAAGTCAGACCTGAGGTGACAGGGATTCTTTCGGCGCCGACGTAGGAAAGAAGAAGGAAAAAGGTCGAAAAAAACGCGATCAGGAAGTTGGTGATCGGTCCCGCCGCAGCCGTCAGCGCCATACCGGCTCTCGGTCTTTTGAAGTTCCTGGGATTGATCGGGACGGGTTTTGCCCATCCGATATGAAAGATAAGAAGGGAGAGCGCGCCGATCGGATCGAGATGCCGGATCGGGTTGAGGGTTAAACGCCCCAGATCGCGCGCCGTCGGATCTCCGAGGCGGTAGGCGATATAGCCGTGCGCGCATTCGTGCAAGGTCAGGGAAAGCAGGACTGCGGGTAGGGCGAGGAGCAGATCGATCAAGGTCTCGTTCAAATCGTATCTCCTTTATGCTCAAGTGAGTGCCGCGCCGATCCGCGAAAGAAGTTCGTCCTTGCCTTCCTTGGTTTTTGAAGAATAGAAGACGGGAGAGGATGCACCGACGGTTTCGGAAAGCCGCCGCATAGAACTTTCTGCTTCGGCACGCTCGGTCTTGTTCAGTTTGTCTGTTTTGGTTGCGACGATAAGGAAGGGAACGCCGTACGCCCTCAGCCAGTCGATCATCATAAGATCGTCCTTGGTCGCGCCGATCCGCGCGTCGATCAACTGAACGACGAGACGCAGCAGGTCGCGGTTTGGATTACGGGTGAAGTAACCGTCCGTAAGGGATTGCCAGATACGCTGCGATTCTTTTGATCGGTTTGCGTATCCGTAGCCGGGAAGATCGACGAAAAAGAGTTTCCGGTCGATCTCATAAAAATTGACCGTAACGGTTTTCCCGGGCGAAGACGAAACACGGGCAAGCGAATTCCTGCCGAGCAGCGAATTGACGAGCGAACTTTTACCGACGTTCGAGCGTCCGGAAAAGGCGATCTGCGGCAGGGGATCGCGCGGGAACTGGGAAGGAAGTCCTGCCGTGATCCGCAGTTCCGCGCGGGTGGGATTGAAGAGCATGGACCGTTCCTTCCTTTCTTATTTTCGATTTGTCTGCGTTCAGACGGTCGCCTGTTCGGTGACGGCGGGCTTGATGGGATCGAGAATCATGCGTGGGACGGCACCGAAATCGGTCTTTTGCGTCTGAATGGGTTCAGACACGGGACAGAGAGCGACCGAAAGTGCGTCGGCGACGGTTTCGCAGGGAATAAAGTTGATTGCATCTTTGACGGCTTGATCGACCTCGGCAAGATCTTTCAGATTCTCCTTAGGGATCAGGACGGTCTTGATCCCGCCGCGATAGGCGGCAAAGGATTTTTCACGAAGTCCGCCGATCGGAAGGATCTTTCCGTGCAGTGTAATCTCTCCCGTCATCGCGACGTCGCGACGGCAGGCTCGTCCGGAAAGCGCCGAGATTAGGGAGCACGTCATGGAAACGCCGGCGGACGGCCCGTCCTTCGGGATCGCCCCTTCGGGGAAATGAACGTGCAGATCTTTCGTGTTGTAGAAATCGGGCGCGATGCCGTATTTGTCGGCGACCGTGCGCGCGTAGGTGACGGCGAGTTGCGCGGATTCCTTCATCACTTCGCCGAGCGAACCCGTCAAGGTGATCTTACCGGTACCGGGGACCGCAACGACTTCGACTTTGAGAAGGTCGCCTCCTGCCTGCGTGTAGGCAAGTCCGTTGATCACGCCAATGGGATCGGTCGGCTCGGGCTGCTCGGGTTTGCATTTTTCCGGTCCTAGATAGGCGGGAAGATCGGCGGGAGTGACGGTCACGGATTTGGCTTCGCCTTCCGCGATCTTCTTTGCCGCTTTCCGGCAGAGAGAGGCGATCGTGCGTTCGAGGTTCCGGACGCCCGCCTCTTCGGTATAGGAGCGGATTACGGCGAGGATCGCGTCGTCGGTGAACTTGATCTGACGCGCCTTCAGTCCGTGTTTCTGCATCTGTTTTTTGATCAGATGGTTCTTCGCGATCGAGAGTTTCTCGTTTTCGGAGTAGGTTTGCAGATCTATGGTCTCCATCCGGTCGAGCAGAGGCGCCGGGATCCCGGCGTAGTCGTTTGCCGTCGCGATGAACAGACAGTCCGAAAGGTCGATCGGCATCTCGATAAAATGGTCGCGAAAACGGCAGTTCTGTTCGGGATCAAGCACCTCGAGCAGAGCCGAAGCGGGATCTCCGTGCAGATCCGAGGAGAGTTTGTCGATCTCGTCGAGGATGATGACGGGGTTCATGGATTTCGCGCCGATGAGGGCGTCGATGATCCGTCCGGGCATCGCCCCGACGTAGGTTTTCCGGTGTCCGCGGATATCAGCCTCGTCGCGCACGCCGCCGAGCGAAACGCGGGCAAGTTTGCGGTGCAGCGCGCGTGCGATGGACATAGCGACCGACGTTTTCCCGACGCCAGGAGGGCCGACGAGACAGAGAATCTGATTGCGCAGATCGGGGGAGAGTTGTCTGACCGCTATGTATTCGAGAATACGCTCCTTGACTTTTTTCAGACCGTCGTGATCTGCGTCCAGAATCTTTGCCGCCTCTTTGACGTCAAGCGTCTCCTTGGAGAACGATCCGAAGGGAATTTCGAGACATACGTCGAGGTAATTGCGGAGCACGGTACTTTCGGCGGCGCCGAACGGAGTTTTCGCGAGCCGGTTGAGTTCCTTCTTCAACTTCGCTTCGACTTCCTTCGGAAGTTTGGCTTTTTCGATCTTGTCGGCGTATTCGTCGATCTCGTCGCCGTCCTCGCCGAGTTCCTGCTGAATTACTTTGACCTGTTCACGGAGGAAATAGTCGCGCTGGTTCTCGTCAAGACGCGATCTGACCTTCTTCTGGATCTCGAACTCGGTCTGCATAATCATCTGTTCTTCGGCGATCAGGTCGACGAGTTTGGTAAGACGAGGCGTTGGTGCGAGCGTCTCGAGAATCTGCTGTTTGTTGTGGTATTCCATAAGGAAAGAGGATGCGACGAAATCGGCGAACATCCCTGGGGAAGCGATGGCTTCCGCTGCGGTCAGCGCGTCGTCGGTGTAGGTCGGATTGATATCCTTGGTTTCCTTGACCGAAGAAAGGATGCGCGTCATCATTGCCTTCGTTTTTTCGGGAACGACGGTTGAGGTGACGATGTTTTTGGTGATGACCGACGCACGGAGATAATCGTCGTATTCGTAGACAGATTCCGTGACCGCGCGCGCAAGCCCCTCGAAGACGACCGAAAGGTTACCGTCGGGGTTTTTGACGACCTGGCGGATCCGTGCGACCGTTCCGATTTTGTAAAGATCGCGGGGCGAGGGATCTTCGACCGAACTGTCTTTCTGTGCAAGGAGAAGGACGCGGGGATCGTTCGCCGCAGCGGCTGCGCCGAACGCACGAAGTGAAATGCGACGCATCACGTCGATATTGAGTTGTACCGAGGGAAAGCAGACAGTCCCGCGAAGCGGAATAACGGGAAGAATCTGCGTTTCTGCTTTTTCAATGAAACTTGACATTTTGCATTCCTTGATTTGGTTTTCTTTTTTGAGACCGAATAGGTCACAGATTATTATAACATAAAATATAAATAAATGCAAAGGGAAAACCGCTTTTTTTAAGAAATTCTTTTTGGATTATTTGAGTTCGGGTTCGCTGCGCGTTGAAAAGTCATCTTTTTTTAAAAAAACTCTTGACAAATCGGGAAGAGGATGATAGAATACAAGAGCAAAACAAGCAGAGCCATTCTCACCGTGCCGTTCTGACGCGTACGGTCCATACGAAACGCCCCGGATGGGCGATGT
>CAMZBE010000159.1 GCA_947304475.1 uncultured Clostridia bacterium | reverse complement strand
GATGGCGACGAGGGTGTCGTGCGAGTAGACGGCGCCGGTCGGGTTGTTCGGGTTGATGATCAGGATCGCCTTGGTGTGCGGGGTGATCTTCGCCTTGATGTCGTCGATGTCGGGATTCCAGTGATTGTTCGGATCACAGCGGTAGAACACCGGCTTACCGCCGCAAAGATAGGCGTTATTGCTCCAGAGCGAGTAGCAGGGCGTCGGCAGCAACAGTTCGTCGTTGGTTCCGATCAGCGAATTCATCAGCATCGAAGCCGCTTCGCTGACGCCGTTGCAGATGAAGACGTCGTTCGGCATGATGCCCTGCAATCCGCGCCCGATATGGTAGGTACAAATGACGCTCCGCGCCGTCGCCATGCCGCGCACGTCGCAGTAGGGCACCGCCTCGTCGATGTGCAGAGCGAGCGCCTGCCGCACCGAGTTCGGAAGTTGGAAGCCGAAGCGGCCGGGGTTACCGGTATTCAGTTTCAGGACGTTCGTTCCCTCGGCTTCCATGCGGAGCGCTTCCCTGTAGAGCGGGCCGCGAATGTCGGAATGAACGTGTTCAAGTCTGTCGGAACATTTGACCATAGTGTAGTATAACCTCTTTTTATTCTATTACTCTTGCAAAAAACGGTTTCCCGCAAGTTTTCCGGGTAAATCAGACTTCCTCGCGGAAGGTGTCGGGGCGGGCGGGATCGAAGATCTCGTTGCAGGTCATCACGGTCACGAGATCCTCGGTGTCGCTCAGGTTGATGATGTTGTGCGTCCAGCCGGGGATCATGTGTACCGCCTCGATCTTATCGCCCGAAACCTCGAACTCGACGGTCTCTCCGGTGGAGATATTGCGCTCGCGGATCAGTCCGTGCCCCTTGACGACGATGAAGAGTTCCCACTTGCTGTTGTGCCAGTGCTGCCCTTTCGTGATGCCGGGGCGGCTGATATTGACGCTGACCTGTCCGCAGTCGGCGGTGTGGACCAGTTCGGTGAAGGAGCCGCGGTCGTCGACGTTCATTTTCAGGGCGTACTTCACCTTTTCGGGCGGCAGGTAGGTCAGATAGAGCGAGTAGAGTTTCTTCGCAAACGAACCGTCGGGCATCTTCGGCATCAGGAGCGTTTTCGGCTGCTCCGCAAACGAGAGCAGCAGATCGACGATCTCGCCGAGCGTGACCTTGTGGGTTTTGGGCACGCAGCAGTAGCGTCCGTGCGCGGAGATCACGGTCTCGACGCCGTCGAACTCGCACCGCGTCTCTTTCCCCTCGAGCAGATCGAACATTCCCTCGACGAGATCGTCGATATAGAGCAGTTCGAGTTCGGTCGAGCGGTCGTTGACGGTATAGGGTTGATCGTTCGCGATCGCCCAACAGAAGGTGCGCGCCGGTCTCTTGTCCGTACTCGAAGAGCAGTTCCTCGCCCGCCTGTTTGCTCCTGCCGTACTCGCTGTTCCCGAAGCGCCCGGCAAGCGTCGCCTGGATCGACGAGGACAGCATAACGGGCGCGGCGTTGCCGTGGCGTTTCAGGGCAGCAAGCAATTCGGACGTGAAACCGAAATTGCCCTTCATGAAATCGGCGGGATCCTCGGGACGGTTCACGCCCGCAAGATGAAAAACGAAATCGCAGTCGGACGTAAAGGCGTCGAGTTCCTCTGCCGTGTTGCCGAGATCGTATTCGTAGATCTCGTCGACCGAAAGCGTCGGGCGCGTTTTATTCTTGCCGTCACGGATATTCTTCAGGTTGTTGACGAGGGCGGTTCCGACCATGCCCTTCGCCCCGGTCACGAGGATCTTCACAGGTCCTTCCTCCATACCATCCGGTTGACGATCCCGACGTAGGACTGAATGATCTTCACGACTTTATCCGAAACGTTCTCGTCGGTATAATCGGGAACCGGCACGCCGTTATCGCCGTTCTTCACCGTTTCGACGGCGAGATCGACCGCGCCGAGCAATCCCTTCTCGTCGATACCGGACAGGACGAAACAACCCTTGTCCAGCGCCTCGGGACGCTCGGTCGACGTGCGGATGCAGACCGCGGGGAAAGGCTTCCCAATCGAGGTGAAGAACGAACTCTCCTCGGGGAGCGTCCCGCTGTCGGAAACCACACAGAAGGCGTTCATCTGCAGGCAGTTGTAATCATGGAACCCGAGCGGCTCGTGCCGGATCACGCGGGGATCGAGTTCAAATCCCGACGCGTCGAGTTTTTTGCCGCTTCTCGGGTGGCAGGAATAGAGGATCGGAAGTCCGTACTTTTCCGCCATACCGTTGATTGCGTTAAAGAGCGAAAGAAAGTTTTTGTCGGTGTCAATGTTCTCTTCCCGGTGGGCGGAGAGCAGAATGTACTTCCCTTTCTCCAGTCCGAGTTTCTTGTGAATATCCGACTTTTCGATCGCCGGAAGGTTCGCGCGCAGCACTTCCGCCATCGGGGAGCCTGTCACGTAGGTCCGTTCCTTCGGCAATCCTGCCTCCGCAAGGTAGCGGCGGGCGTGCTCGGAATAGGCCATATTGACGTCGGAGATGATATCCACGATGCGGCGGTTGGTCTCCTCGGGGAGGCACTCGTCCTTGCAGCGGTTTCCCGCCTCCATATGGAAGATCGGGACGTGCAGACGCTTTGCCCCGATGACCGACAGGCAGGAGTTGGTGTCGCCGAGTACCAGCACGGCGTCGGGCTTGATCTCCACCATCAGCTGGTAGCTCTTCGCGATGATGTTGCCCATCGTCTCGCCGAGGTCGGCGCCGACGGCGTCAAGATAGACGTCGGGATCGGCAAGTCCGAGATCGCGGAAAAACACGCCGTTCAGATTGTAGTCGTAATTCTGCCCGGTGTGCGCGAGCAGCGTGTCGAAGTACCGGCGGCACTTCCCGATCACCGCCGCGAGGCGGATGATCTCGGGGCGGGTGCCGACGACGATCAGCAGGCGGATCTTCCCGTTGTTTTTCCACTTCACGTTTTCAAACATCAGTTGCCCTCCTTCAGGCGGTTCTGAATATAGGAGAGAGACGCGATCTTCTTTTTCGTCTCCGCAAGCGTGAGTTGTTTGGTGTTGTTGCTGTTGAACTCGGAAAGCGAGCATCTCGTCTCGTCGCCTTCCTTGAAGTACCGGTCGTAGTTCAGGTCGCGGTTGTCGGCGGGCACGCGGTAGAAGCCGCCCATGTCGATCGCCTTCGCACACTCCTCGTTGGTCAGGAGCGTCTCGTACATCTTCTCGCCGTGGCGGATCCCGATAATCTTGATCATATCCTTGTCGCCGCCGAAGAGTTCGCAGACCGCCTCAACCTGCGTTTTGATCGAGCAGGCGGGCGCCTTCTGGATCAGAAGGTCTCCGTTCTCGCCGTGCTCGAAGGCGAAGAGGACGAGGTCGACCGCCTCTTCGAGCGACATGATGAAGCGCGTCATCGAGGGTTCGGTAACCGTGATCGGCATTCCCGAGCGGATCTGATCGATCCAGAGCGGAATGACCGAGCCGCGGCTGCACATGACGTTGCCGTAACGGGTGCAGCAGATCCGGGTTTTGCCCGAGTTGCGTGAACGCGCGACCGCGACCTTCTCCTCGATCGCTTTGGTAATCCCCATCGCGTTGACGGGGTACGCTGCCTTATCTGTCGAGAGGCAGATGACCGACTCGACGCCCGCCTCGATCGCGGCGGTCAGCACGTTGTCGGTACCGACGACGTTGGTCTGCACCGCTTCCATCGGGAAGAACTCGCAGGACGGCACCTGTTTGAGCGCCGCCGCGTGGAAGATATAGTCGACGCCGCGCGTAGCGGAGCGGAGCGACTCGAGGTTGCGGACGTCCCCGATATAAAACTTGATCTTGTGGGCGGATTGCGGGCACCTCACCTGGAAGCGGTGACGCATATCGTCCTGCTTCTTCTCGTCGCGCGAGAAGATGCGGATCTCGCCGATATCGGTTTCAATGAAACGGTCGAGCACCGCGTTTCCGAAACTCCCGGTCCCACCGGTGATCATCAGGGTTTTTCCGTTAAACAGCGACATGATAGTTCTCCTCTTGTCTTTTTTATTCGCACCCCGTCAGAGGGGGTATTTGGTCTTGTCGTGAACGCTGATATCCCGTCCGAGTTGGACCTCGATCAGCATCAGTTTTTCGGTCGTTTTGGCACTCGCCTTGCCATACTCGGTACGTT
>CAMZBE010000158.1 GCA_947304475.1 uncultured Clostridia bacterium | reverse complement strand
GAAGCGCCAGATGATGCGCAAAACGCTCGACGCGACGTGGATCAAGGTCATCGAGGACTGCATCATTCCGCTCGACAACGTGATCCGCAAACCGCGTCGGTTCATCGAGGAAAACGAGGCGGTCCTTCCGATCGAACTGTCCCGCAACATCACCAGCCGTTCGATGCGGCACCTTGCCCAGCACACCGACTATATCAGCAAGATCGAGGGCGACACCATCACGCCGTCCAAGATCCTGAACGTCTTCCGTGACGAGACGGTGCAGACCTACGAGAACCGCTTCGTCAATACGCTGATCAACCGGCTGTATATCTTCGTTTCGCGCCGCTACGACGCGATCCGCGAGAACGGGCGCGCTTCGGCGACCTCGGTCCTCTCCTACGAGAGCAAGTTCGAGACGGCGTCGGTGCGCGGGAAGATCAGTCTGAATATGGAGATCTCCGCGTCCTCCGAGGTCGAAGGCGCGCGGAAAGAGACGCACGAAGAGGCGGAACTCTGGGAGCGGCTCGAACACCTGAAACAGGTCGTTTCGGCGTACGCCACCTCTCCCTTCGTACAGATGATGGGGAAGAACTACGTTCGTCCCCCCATTATGCACACCAACGCGATCAATAAGAACCGCGATCTGCGGCAGTGCGTCGCGCTTTGGGAGTTCATCGAGAGTTACGAGGGCGCGGGGTACGAACTGTCGGTCAAGGACACCGCCGAAAAGATGGACGACGCATATCTTGACGAGATGCTCTCGGCTCTCGCCGTGCAGTACTGTGTCTTCCGCTACAACATGTCGGCGGAGATCACCGACGAAATGATCCTCTCCGAGACCGAGGACGGCGAGCCCTTCGTACCGAAATTCATCGACAATCTCGAGGAATACGAGAGCGACGATTTCAACGTCCACGATACTTCCTACAAGAAGTATATGGCGATCAACCAACTCAACCCGAAGCGGAAATTGACCGTCGGGGAGTGGCGGATCCGCCGCGCGATCGACGTTGCCCTGAAAGCCGACCGTATCCTCGAACTGAAACGCATCTCCGACGAGATCGAGCGCCGTCGTCTGGAAGAAGAGGAACTCGCCCGCGCCAAGATGGAGCAGGAAGAGACCGCTCGCCTCGAACGCGAAGCCGAAGAGGCGCGCGCAAGACAGCAGAGAGAGGCGGAGACCGAGGCGATCGAGGAAATGAACGCCAAGTCCGACGCCGAAGAAGCGCTGCGTAAGACCGCCGAGGAAGAGGCGGAGAGCGCCGAGCGCGAAGCCGAGCGGCAACTCGAAGAGGAACGGAAGCGCGAAGAAGAGGTCGACCGCCGCCGCGAAGAGGCGGAGAACACGACCGACGAAACGGTACGGGAACTGTCCGCATCCGAGATCGTCGCACTCCGCAACGAGGACGCCGAGCAGGAGAAGATCGAAGAGGCGCGAGACCGTCGGGAGGCGATCGAGCGCGAGAAACGCGAGGCGGAGGAAGCCGCCGCACGCGAAAACTACCTTGCCGAAGAGGCAAAGAGAGAAGTATTGCGTGAGGAGACCGATCTTGCCGACCGCGAGTTGACCGAACTGGAACTCGAAGAAGCCGCCGCTCTCCGCGAACGCGAAGAGGAAGAGGCGCGCCGACGCGAGGAAGAAGTGCGTCTTGCCCGCGAAAAAGAGGAAGAGGACCGCATCGCCCGCGAGGAAGCCGAGCGGCTCGCCCGTGAAATGGACGAGGACGAAGCCGAACGGTATATTCGCGAAGAGGAAGAAGCGGCGCTCCAACGCGAACGCGAGCAGGCGGAACGCGAGGCGGAGGAAGAGGCGGAAGCCAGAAGACGCGAAGAAGAGGAAGCGCGCCGTCTTGACGAGGACGGCGTGACGCCGGAATCTGCGTCGACGGAGGAACCCGAACCCCCCGCCGCGCAAGACGAAACGACCGAAGAACCGGTTGAAGAACCCGCCGAAGAAGCCGTCGAAGAAACCGTCGTGGAAGCGGCGGAAGATGCCGCGGAAGATGCCGCGGAAGAAGCCGCGGAGCAACCGTCGGAAGAACTTGCGGAAGAAACGACTGAAGAAACGACTGAAGAAACGACTGAAGAAACGACCGAAGAACCGGTCGAAGAACCCGTCGAAGAAACGATCGAAGAAACCGAGGAACCCGAAGCAGAAACGCTTCTCGAACCCGACCTTCCCGCGACCGGACCGCAGGCGAAAAAAGCGGCGGTGAAACCGGGGCGCAGGACCGGCGCCAATCCCAACACGAGAAAGAAGACCAGAATGAGGCCCGGCGCGAAGAAGACCGGGCAGAAGAAGGTCAAACCCGGCGAGCAAAGAGTATCGCCGAGAAAGAAGAACCGAAAGAAATAAAGACGGGAGAGGGGGAGAACGATGGCAGATCCGACGGGAAAGACCGAAGGAAAAGTGAAATTTACCCCCGGTAAGGTCGCGTATGCGATCCTGATCCTTTTGCTCGTCGTTCTGATCCTCTACCTTCTGATCGCCCGGATCTCGGGCAAGATCCCGTCGCTCTTCGGCTATTCGGTGGTGCGGATCGTCACTCCGTCGATGGATCCGAAGATCCCGGTGGGCTCGTTCATCCTGATCAAGAAGGCGTCGCCCGAAGAGATTCAAGAGGGGGACATCATCACCTTCTATACCGACGATCCAAACCCCGTCGTAGCGGGGAAAACCATCACGCATCGCGTGCTCTCGGTCTCGTGTGAGGACGGAAAATACGTCTTTACGACCAAGGGCGACAACCAGACGACCAACCCGGTTCCCGACGCGTACCCCGCGCGGGGCGAAACGCTGGTCGGACGGTACGTTTGCGGGATGCTGCCGGTCACGGCGATCGTCACGCTTTTCCGCACGCATCTGCCCATCGCGATCCTCGTGACCGTCCTGATCCCGACGATCATCATGACGCAGAGCGCGATCCGCAAAAAGATCAAATCCATTCCCGCCGCGCGGGAGGACCTTATCCGGGAGCGGGTACAAGAGGAACTCGCCCGCCTGCAGGCGGAACTGAACGGGAACGCCGACGCTCCCGACGACAAAACGAAACAGTAAACCGGCAAGGAGAAAGGACGAAACTCCATGTTTGAAAAAATCAAGATCAGAAAGCAGATCAAGGTCATTCGTCAACGGATACTGTTCCTTGAGCAGAAGCGCGAGAGGAGCCAGGCGGCGCTTGTCGACGCCATTCTGCGCAAGGTGGATCCGAAGGACGAGGACGTAGAGTATTTCAATCAGTTTACCGGCGAGATCGAGCGTCTTCGCAACGATATGCACGAACTGGAAGCGGAACTTTTCGGGGATAAAGAGAAGAAGTAAGTATGAAGAACCAGAAGATCAAAAAGATCCTCTATACGGCGGCCCTGATCGGGACGGCGATTCTTCTTATTGTCTCCGTGATCTACTTCCTTTCGGTCATTATCCACTTCCGTGCCGATCTGCAGGAGACGACCGAGTCGCTTTCCCAGCAGATGGCAGAGGACGCGGCGGCGGACATCAACATCGTCCTGCAGGCGGAACTTGCCCGTGTCGAGGCGATGGCGGAAGAGATTATGAACATCGGACCGTATTGGGACGAAGACATTCACTCAGACGTACAGCGGAAACTTCGGGATTATGCCGAGAACCGCGAACACCGGGCGTATATTGCGTCGAACATCCGGTACTACCGGAACGGGAACGAGTTCGACAGTTACGGAGCCGCCATTCCCGCGACCGACAACAAGAGCAAATCCATTAAAAACAGTCTGGAGTCCGATACGCCCGTCTTTTCCGGGATTTTCGAGGGGAACTACGGTCACGGTATGGTGCGCTCGTTCGTCCTCTGGTATCCCTTCTCGGAAGAAGACGAAGCGTGTATCGACGGATTTCTGATCTACTATCTTTCCGACACGTTCTTCGCTTCGACCGCCTTCTACCGTGAAAACACCATCACCGAGGAGGACGAGACGGAAGTTGCGCCGAAAGAGACCGAGGAGAAAAAGCAGGCGTTCACCAACAGCGCCGCCTTCTCCTGCCTGATCTCGCGCCACGAATCCGACTGGAATACCTGGGTGATCGACCTGATCGGCAGAAAATCGACCAACGCCCTGGATTTCTCCTCCCCCGACCAGATCTTTCTCAAACTGACGACGCTGACGCACGGCGC
>CAMZBE010000157.1 GCA_947304475.1 uncultured Clostridia bacterium | reverse complement strand
GCGGTACGCAAACTCGGTATGTCCGGTTTTCAGTATCTTTTGCATCAGGTCAGCCCCCTCGGGAAAAACATTTTCTTTATTATAACAGATGTTTGCAAAAAAAGCAATCATTTTCATAAAAAAAAGAATTGACTGGCAAAATGGATATGTTATAATTAAATATATACCGCCACAAAAGCAACAAAAAAAGAAATGTGGAACGAACAATGCTGAACGATTCTTTGCCTTTCGGATCACTCACGATCCCCAATCGCGTCGTCTTCCAACCGATGGAAGGTTGCGACTGCGGGGAGGACGGAACGCCGGGTGAGTTGACCGTCAAAAAGTACATGAACGCCGCGCGTTCGGGCGCCGGACTGATCTGGCTCGAAGCAACCGCCGTCTGCCCCGAGGGGAGGACCAATCCGCGCCAGATGATGCTGACGCGAAACAATCTTCCGCAGTTTCAAAAACTCGTCTCGGATATGAAGAAAGCGGCGCTGGAAGAGACGGGGATCCGCCCCGCCGTTTTCATTCAGTTGACGCACTCGGGGCGGCAGAGCATCGTCCCGATGATCGCCTACCGCCACCCGCTCTACGAGGCGACGCGCCCCGTAACCGACGCGAATATCGTATCGGACGAATATCTTGCGACGCTCCCCGCCCTCTACGCCGAAACCGCGAAACTCGCGTGCGAGGCGGGCTTTGACGGCGTGGACGTGAAATCCTGCCACGGATATCTGTTCCAGGAACTGCTCTCGTCCTTTACCCGGCCGGGCGACTACGGCGGGAGTTTCGAGAACCGCACGCGGCTCTATATCGATTCGATCCGCGCGGTCAAAGCCGCGCTGCCGAAGGGTTATCCGATCGTGACGCGGCTCAGCGTCTCGGACGTAATCCCCTATCCCTACGGCTTCGGCACCGACCGCGACGGAAACCTCGATCTCACCGAGCCCGACCGTCTGATCGCCCTGCTTATCAAAGAGGGAATCTCGATGCTGAACGTGACGCTCGGCAACCCCTATTACAATTCGTTCGTCAACCGTCCCTACCGCGCCCCCGCGGGAGCGCCCGAGACGCCCGACGTCGGACTGAGACGCTTCGAGGAAGTGGAAAAGCATATCAAGACGCTCTTCCCCGCCCTTCCGCTCGTCGGATCGGGACTGTCGTTCTACCGCGCCGACCTGATGGAGCGCGCGGAGGACCAACTGAACCGCGGGATCTGCGATCTGGTCGGGTTCGGCAGAATGACGCTCGCCTACCCCACCTTCTACCGCGACTGGCTTGCCGGCAGGTTCGATCCCAAAAAGACCTGCGTCGCCTGCTCGAAATGCACGGCGTTGATGCGGGCGAAATGCGTATCGGGCTGCGCCGTTTTCAACGAATATTACAGAAACCTTTATAAGGAGAAAGTAGCATGCAAAAAGTAGCCGTTGTCACCGGTTCCTATCAGGGGATCGGCAGAGGGATCGCGGACGCCCTGAAATCCGCGGGATATAAGGTCGTTTACTCCGACGTGCACGACACGCTGGAGGGCGAACTCTACTGCAAGTGCGACATCTCGAAAGCCGCCGACCGTGAGAACCTCGCCGACTTCGTCGAGCGCGAGTGCGGACGGATCGACCTGCTCGTCAACAACGCGGGCGTCGCCTGCAAGGTGCGGCTCGATATTCTCGAGACGACCGAGGAGAGTTTCGACCGCGTGGTCGGCATTAACACGAAGGGCACCTTCTTCATGTGCCAGACGTTTGCGAACCGCATGATCGCCGAGCAGTCCAAGGGGCTTGAAGACTACAATCCCCGGATCGTCAACATCGCGTCCAACTCGAGTTACACGTCGAGCACCTCGCGCGGCGAATACTGCATCTCGAAGGCGGGCGTATCGATGATCACGACGCTGTTCGCCGACAAACTCGCCGAGTTCAATATCCCGGTGTTCGAGGTCCGTCCCGGCATCATCAAGACGCCGATGACCGAGGTCGTTTCGGCAAAGTACGACAAACTGATCGCCGAGGGGATCACCCCGATCAAGCGTTGGGGCACGCCCGAGGACGTGGCGAAATGCGTCCTCGCCGCAGCAAGCGGTCTGATCGATTTCGGAACCGGAACGGTTCTGAACGCGGACGGCGGGTTCCATATCAGAAGACTCTGATCTTTTCGTCCGCCGTCCGTGTAGCGGCGGACGTTCTTTATTCCGAAAAAGGAGAAAACTATGAGAACCGAACGTTTTGACGCGGTGGTGATCGGATCGGGCTGCGCGGGCTACAACTGCGCCGACTGGCTCTACGATCTCGGGTACAATAATATCGCGCTTTTGACCGAAGGGCGGCTGCTCGGCACGTCCCGCAACACGGGGAGCGACAAGCAGACCTACTACAAACTCTCGCTTGCGGGCGACGAGGGCGACAGCGTGATGAATATGGCGGAAACCCTGTTCTCGGGCGGAGCGATGGACGGTGACGTCGCGCTCGCCGAGGCGGCGAACTCCGCGCGCTGTTTCCTCAAACTGGCGGGACTGGGCGTCCGGTTCCCGACCAACGAATACGGCGAATTCGTGGGTTACAAGACCGACCACGATCCCTTCTGCCGCGCAACCTCGATCGGTCCCTACACATCGAAAGCGATGACCGAAGTGCTCGAAGCCTCCGTCAACAAGAATGGGATCCGCATCCTCGACAAGACGCAGGCGGTGAAGATCCTGACCGAAGACGGTCGGGCGATCGGCGTGCTGGCGCTCGATACCGCGAAACCCGGGAAACCGGACTACCTCGCGATCTCGTCTCCCCACGTTATCCTGGCGACCGGGGGCCCCGCCGCCGTCTACTTCGATTCGGTCTACCCCGTGTCGCAGACCGGGAACTCGTCGCTCGCGCTCGAGGCGGGGGCGGCGTTCGGCAACCTGTCGGAGTGGCAGTACGGACTTGCCTCGACCGACTTCCGCTGGAACGTGTCGGGCACCTATCAGCAGGTGCTTCCCCGCTATATCTCGATCGACGCCGACGGGACCGAACACGAGTTCCTCTGCGACTATTTCGAGAACCCGTCCGAGGCGATCGACCGCGTGTTCTTAAAGGGCTACGAATGGCCCTTCGACGTGCGGAAACTGCACGGTTCGTCCTATATCGATCTGCTCGTCTACCGCGAGAGCGTGGTGCTCGGGCGGAAGGTTTACATGGATTTCACCCGCGAACCCACCGGGATCGGCGAGAACTTTTCGGGGGTGGGCGAGGTTGCGAAGAACTACCTGTCCAATTCCGACGCCCTGATCGCGC
Organism: uncultured Clostridia bacterium; assembly: GCA_947304475.1. Classification (GTDB taxonomy): domain Bacteria; phylum Bacillota; class Clostridia; order Oscillospirales; family CAG-272; genus UBA1740. The sequence goes on along the minus strand of CAMZBE010000157.1, from coordinate 891 downwards.
GCCCGATCGAACGGCTCAACAAGATGAACCCTGGCGCCATCTCGCTCTACGCCGAGCACGGCATCGACCTGTGGAAGGAACCGCTCCGCATCGCGGTCTGCGCGCAGCACAACAACGGCGGCGTACGGATCGACGCGAACTGGCAGACCACCGTGCCCGGGCTTTACGTGATCGGCGAAGCGGCGGGCAGTCTCGGCATCTTCCGTCCGGGCGGAACGGCGCTCAACTCCTGCCAGGTCGGCGGGCTTCGCGCGGCGCAGCATATCGTTTACGACAGCAACGCGAAACCGTCCGCGAACTTTGATAAGATCGCCGCGGCGGCGATCGAAGAGACCGACGCCCTGATCGCCGGAACCAAGGGAGAAAAATCGACCGTCGACCTGATGCGCGCGCGCTATGCGACGCGTATGAGCGGGAACTTCGCGTTCCTGCGCTCCATTCCCGAAATGAAGGCTGCGCTCCCCGAGATTGAAAAGGACCTTCGCGCCTTCGCCGATAAAAACAAGTGGGCGAACGCCGACGAGATCCCCGGTCTCTTCAAGAACCTCGATATTATCAGGATGTCGCGCGCGATCGCGACGGCGATCCTCTACACCGCCGAACGGTTCGGTTCGCGCGGATCGGGCTTCGTACTCGACGGCGGGAACTTTATGGACCGGATCCTTCGCCCCGAGGACGAAACCGGCAGAGGGCAGATCGTGACGGTAACGAAAAACGGTGAGGGCCTCAAAATCGAGGTCGTGCCGGTCCGCCCGATCCCCAAGGGACGCGATCTCTGGTTTGAAAAAGTTTGGGGCGCGTACAGAAAAAGAACCGAAGGAAAATAAACGGCAACGGGGGAACGTCAGACGGCGTTCCCCTCTCTTTTTCTTGACAACCCCGCTCCGCGTG
>CAMZBE010000156.1 GCA_947304475.1 uncultured Clostridia bacterium | reverse complement strand
AGAAGATCCGACCAAACTGAACTACACCGATCACGATTCCATGATGGTCGAAATGCGTCTTGACAGCGTCGGCAACTCCTCCAAGGAAGTTCTCGTCGCGGTCGACGACGTTCAATGGACCTGCGGCACCGGCTTCGTTACCCCCGTCGTTCGCGTTGAGAACCCGAAACCCGTCACCATCGAACTTGCCGAAGGCATCGAAGACGACGGCGCGATGTACTACGCGAAGCCCGGTTGCGTCCACGAAGCGGAAGCCGAATGGACCGTGACCGAAGAGCCGACTCTGCTTGAGGCGGGCGCGAAGGCGAAGTACTGCGCGAAGTGCGGCGAACGTATGGAAACCGCGGTTGCCGAGTACGAGCCCGTCATTAAGACCTGGACCGACGCTTCCGAGGGCGAATTCGACTACGGCAAAAAGAACATCGTCAACGAAGTGCTGAGCGGCGATCATTTCTACCCGACCGAAGACAACGCGACCGGCAAGGATCTGCTCGTCGAGTACTCGATCCTCTGGAACGAGTCGATGCTGAACTTCCTCGGCGGAGGCGCGAATCCGTGGATCCACACCTTTGTCGGTTCGGATACGGTAGCCAAAGGCAACAACATCGCTTACTGGTCTCCCGTTGCGGATAACAACAACGCCGACTGCAAGTTCGCGGGCGGCTTCGAGTACGGCACCATGAGAACCTCCGAGGCGGGCAACCCGTATCCGCAGATGACCAAACCGGTCGGCGACTCGATCGACGAGTTCCCGAACATCGGCGGTAATAACGGCGGCGACGGCACCCCGCAGGGCGATCCTCAGTGGGGCTGGCACCGCGTCCAGATCCGTTTGCACATCGACGTCACCAACGCCGAAGCGCTGAAAGCGGATACCACTGCCGGCGCGACCGCTGCGACCTACAAGTGCACCACCACCATCAAGATCGACGGCGTGCTCGTTTCGATCCTGAGCAGCGACGCGATGACCGATAAGAACAATTCGTACGACAACAAGCTCTTCACCGCCGCGTCCGACGGTCAGGGCGGCATCGTCTACACCGATATCGCCGAGGATAAGTGGATCCACCCGATCCGCTTCAATTCGACCAAGGCGAAGAACGGCACGACGATCTACGTGGTCATCGGCGACGTTTCCGCGATCTGCGGAACCAAGTTCGTGCAGGACGTCGAGAAGGTTGCTACCCCCGAGTCTGCGACTCTCGAAGTCGCGCCGGGCGTCAACGTCTCCGCCGCGATGTACTACAAGGCGAAAACCGAGTAATCCTCTTTGACAATCGCATAATGAAAAAGACCGCCCCCCAAGGCGGTCTTTTTCATTTTTTCGGATAACCGTTTCCCGTTCCCAATGCGCGAAGCGCAATTCATGACTTAGATCAATTCACGCGTGCCTGCACGCAATTCACGACGGGGAAGCCGTCAACTCTTCGTCCCTTCGTCCTCCTCGTCGCACAGCGACGTATGCAGGCGGTGTGGCGCCGTAGGCATATCGCGCCCCGCAGGGGCGTCCCGTCCCCCGCTCTCGTTGTTTTGCACAAATAATGCCGCTGCGATTTGTCTTTTAACAGGACATCGTTTTGTGCAGGCTATTGTATAATAGAAAATCTAAAGTGTTCCCGCAAAAACTTGGCGGGACCTAACACGATGTGAAGGAGAATCATCATGCGCAATCGTTTCACCAAACGGAGAACGCTTCCGTTTCTGCTCCTCTTCGCTCTGCTGATCGTCAGCGTTGCGGTCCTTCTGCCGATCGTTGCTTCGGCGGCAGGCACGCCCGCAAACGACGGCGAGATCGAGGACTTCAGTTACCAGACGCTGACCGGAGCCGACGTCAAGAACGACGCCGATACCGATCTCCGTTTCCTGTTCTCGATCAACAACCTAGATTATGACGCGGTCGGCTTCGTCTTCTCGAAGAGCGACGATCCCGTCAAAGCCGACACCCCCAACGTGAACTACACCGCTTCGACCAAGGCATACAGATCGGTCACCGCCAACGGTAACGCGATCCCCGCGCCCACCGGTCGTTTCTGGGTGGCGGTCCAACTGTCCGATATTCCGCACGCCAATTTCGCCGACTATCTCTACATCCGTCCCTACGTTGAGGACGGTTCCGGCGTCCGTTACGGCGAGACCAAGCGCATCAACGTCTGCGAGGCGCTCGGTCACGTCCACGAGATCAAGAACCCGACCGGCACGGCAACGCTGCTGAACCCCGGTACCCGTTGCGGCGACTGCGCCGCTTGCGGTCTGACCGGCATTACCGAACTCGACGTCCGCGCGGCGGTTGACGTTTCGCTGAACGCGCAGAAGTTCCTGAAGGGCAAAAATGACGCTAGCGAATTTGACCGCTACGTGTACGTCAACAACACCCCCACCGGCTCCCAGAAATACTATCCGGACGCCGAGAACAACTACGAGGGCAGAGATTTCTATTTCGAGATCGATATGCTCTGGAACGAAACCATGCTGAACAGCATCCAGAACAAGTTCCAACTGTGCTTCTACAAGGGTAGCAGTATTCCGCTGTTTTACTTTACCCCGAAGGCTTACGCCAACAGAACATCCGACTCTGGTGCCGGCGACAAGGGCGACAATCCCTGGTCGGGCGGCTTTGACTGGACGAACGGAAACGACACGCTGGAGGGCCCTGCCGGCGGCGTCGGTTGCCTGTTCGACCGTTACCCGAACCTGAACAATTCCGGGGACGAGCAGGACTGGGGCTGGCACCGTATCGGCGTCCGCGTGCATGAGGACGCGGAAACCGACGGCGTGAACGTCACTTATTCCGGCGTGTTCTACCTGTATATCGACGGCGTGCAGAGATGGAAAGTCAGTCTGAACCCCTCCGATCTCAAGAGCAAGGGCGCGCTCCTCTTCACGAGAGACGTCGACGGCACTTACCACGCCAACACGTCCGATTTCTATTTCGATTTCTGGGCGACCGATCTGGATCTGTCGACCGCAGAGGTTCAGATGGTCACCACCAACCCGACCTCTTCCGCCGTTATTCCGAGCCAGTTCAGTACCGGCGTCGTTCCGGTCAAGAATCCCGTCGCCTCGAACTTCGTTCTGAAAAACGACCAGGTCGTCTCCGCGAAGGTCTGGTTTATGGCGAATCACGCGCACGTCTGGGACGGCAACGAGGTCCTGACGCGCGAGGCGACCGTCCTGCAGGCAGGGAAGAAAGCCGAGCACTGCAAACTCTGCGGCGCGGAGAAAGAGACCGGCACCTCGGTCGCGTTCGAGCCGACCGTCTACACCTCGGTCAACGGGACTTACGGAGCGGAAGATAGCGTTTCCGGCTTCGGACTTGGCAAATCGCTCTCTGATATCCGCGGCAACGAACACTTCTATCCGCAGAACGGTCACTCCGCAAAAAATCTCTATTTCGAGTATTCGATCCTGTGGAACAATACGCTCCAGAACTGGGACGACGTGACAGAAAAAGCGGAGATGAAAGTTATCACTTTCCTTAAGGACGGCAAGCACAAAGAACTCTACCTGCTGTATTCGCGTGCAAAAACGAACGAATTCTTCACATCGAATTATTGCCCGTACGCCAACCACTTTGACTTCTCAACGGGTGATGAAACGACGTATAATAATCTCGGTGTCGTTCTGGGTGTGTACGACGGCGGTCCGTTGGCAGGAAACGACAACCCGATCACAGAAGCGTCCTCGCCCTCGATCGGCGAGTACGGCTGGCATCGCATCGGCGTCCTCGTCCATCAGGAAGCGACGGGCTCCAATTCGACCGTCAACTACCTTGGTTGGTCTGCACTCTATATTGACGGCGTGAAGGTCTGGAAGGTTAAGACCAATATGTCAACTTTGACATCCAACGGGCTTTCGCTCTTCAAGGCGACCAGCAGTAATTCCAATTTGACCTACTCCGACACGAACCCCGACGTCAGATGCCGCTTCGACAGATTCGCGACCTCGGGCGATTCCGCCTACGCGGTCTTCGGGGAAGCGTACTGGCGTATCGTCGACCTTGACTTTGATCCCACCACCGAGATCGCGCCGGTTGCGTCTCCCGCAGCGGTGGACTACGTGATCCCGGGAACGAGCGAACACGTCAACGGTGCGGTCTACTTCCGCGCTGTAAATTGACAGGAGAGTTCCATTGAAGATTCAAAAACCGTTTGCAACCCCGGACTTGGTGATCGTCCGGATCGCCGCCGATCTTCTCATATCGTCATCCGATATACCG
>CAMZBE010000155.1 GCA_947304475.1 uncultured Clostridia bacterium | reverse complement strand
GTCCACGCGGTGCAGACCATTCGCCGCGCGGGCTTCGAGGCGATCGTCATCAACAACAACCCCGAGACCGTTTCGACCGACTACACCTGTTCCGATAAACTCTATTTCGAACCGCTCGCCGTCGAGGACGTGATGAACGTCCTGACGCTCGAAAAGCCCGACGGCGTGATCGTCACGCTCGGGGGGCAGACGGCGATCAATCTCGCCGATCCGCTGAAGGAGCGCGGCGTGCCGATCATCGGTACCGATTGCGACGCGATCGACCGCGCCGAGGACCGTGATCTGTTTGAAAAACTGCTGCTCTCACTCGGTATCCCGCAGCCCGAGGGCAGAGCGGTCACGAGCATCGAGGAGGGCGTCAAGGCAGCGCGCGAGATCGGGTACCCGGTGCTCGTCCGCCCGAGTTTCGTGCTCGGCGGGCGCGCGATGCAGATCGTCGCCAAAGAAGAGGCGATGTGGGAATACCTCAAAACGGCGGTCGAGGTCGACCGCGACAAGCCCGTTCTCGTCGACCATTACGTCCGCGGCAAGGAGGTCGAGGTCGACGCCGTTTGCGACGGCAAGCGCGTTTTCGTCCCCGGGATCATGGAACTGGTCGAGCGAACCGGGGTACATTCGGGCGACTCGATCAGCGTTTATCCGTCCTACTCGCTTTCGCAAAAGGTCAAAGACACGATCCTCGACTACACCGAAAAACTCGGGCTCGGCATCGGGATCGTGGGGCTTTACAACATCCAGTTCATCGTCGATCCCGAAGAGCGCGTCTATATCATTGAGGTCAACCCGCGTTCGTCGCGCACCGTGCCCTTCCTCTCGAAAGCGACGGGGTATTCGCTCGCCGACGTCGGGACGCTGGTTTCGCTCGGCGTTTCACTCGAAGAACAGGGGCTGACCGAACGCTATCCGAAGGAGAAGGGGCGGTACTATGTCAAGGTGCCCGCGTTCTCGTTCACCAAACTGCGCGGCATGGACGCGTATCTGTCGCCCGAGATGAAATCGACCGGCGAGGCGATTGGTTACGACAAGAAACTGCATCGCGCCGTGTATAAGGCGATGATCGCCGCCGGACTGACGCTCAAAAATTACGGCACCGTCCTGGTCAGCGTCGCCGACGAGGACAAGGAAGAGACGGTTCCCCTGATCCGCCGCTTCTACCGGATGGGCTTCAATATCGAGGCGACCACCCTGACGGGCGAGGTGCTCCGCGAGAACGGTATCCGCACCCGTATCCGGCACAAGCCGAGCGAGGGGAGCGAAGAGGTGCTGGATTCGATCCGCGCCGGCTACGTCAGCTACGTCATCAACACCCGCGCGATCAAATCGGGCGTCCACTATGGCGACGGCGTTGCGATCCGGCGCTGCGCGGCACAGAACAATATCACCATGCTGACCTCGCTCGACACCGTCCGGATGCTGCTCGACGTGCTTGAGGAAGTTACGCTCGGCGTCTCGACCGTCGACGCGGAGTAACCCGAACCGGAACGAATAAAAAATCCCCGCGCTGCGTTTGCAGCGCGGGGTGCTTTTTACTTTTTGATCACCGGAGACTGATCTTTGCCTCGACCGGGAGGTGGTCGGAAGGGTAGGACGTGTTGTTGTTGTCGATCCTGTTGTCGACGACCGTGTAGTACGCCGTGGCGATATTCCCTTTGACCAGGATATAGTCGAAGATATACTGCGGACGCGTCGAGCGGTCGGCGCCGGTCGCGAGCGTTCCGCCGACGTCTCCCTTGACCGCAGCGAGGTCGGACGTTCTCAAATATCCGGCGGTGGTGAAAAGCCCCATGTTGACCGAACCCTGCCCGGTGCCCTTGTAGTGCGAGTTCATATCGCCCATCACGAGTTGGTTGGGATAGGCAGCCGCCTTGGTTTTCAACCAGGCGAGCAGCGTGTTGATCTCGTAGCGGCGCACCTTGTCGTCCTCTTCGTGCCCATCGCCGGTCCCGCCGTAGTGCAGATGCGTGTTGACGACGAGGATCTTTTTGCCGGTCTCAATCTGCTCCAGAACGACGTAGTGGAAGGCGCGACCGTGGGTATCTTTCGACTGATTCGCACTCTCGGTGTTGGGGACGTTCAACTCGGACGCAAGCGTCTTGTAGATCTTGGTCCCCTCTTCGATCATCGTGAATTTGTCGGTTTTGTAGAAGATCTCGTTCTTCTCGAAGTTGTCGGTCGTGGGCGAACCCTTCAGACGGGTGTAGCCGTTGTTCGACGCCAGGTTGCCGAGCATCGTGTTCCATTCGGCGTTGACTTCCTGGAAGCCGATGATGTCGGGCGCTTCGTTTATGACCGTCGTGAGCGCCAGGGCGGGGGTTCTGCCATCCCAGCCTTTCTTGCTGTCGTAAACCTCGATGTTATAACTCATCACGGTAATCTTGCAGGGGAAGCGGAGATCGGTGATGATCTCGCGCTGCCGGCTGTTGAAGGGACTGTACTTGGTCGCGCCGTCGACGGTCACGGAGTAGTTGTGTTTGGCGTCCCGCGTATCCGAAAGATCGTTCAGCGACGCCTCCGCCGCGCTGACGATGGAAGCGGGTTTCGACGCGTCGGCGGTGCGCAGAAGGGTGCCGCAGACCTCAACGAAAGCGGCGGCGGAATAGTTGACGTTATAATTCTTTTCCGCGACGCCGGTGAAAACGCCGCTGAAGCGGTAACCGTCCCCGTCGGCTTCGACGGCGGTCGATCTGATCTTGACGGTTCCGTCGGCGGTAAAGTCGGCGGATCCGTTGGCGCCGGTCGGGGCGACAAACACGCCGACCTTGACGTTGCTTTCGCCGTAGGTGGAGGTCATGTAGTCGTAATAGGTCTTATCGACCAGTCCGCTGAAGCGGATCCCCGTCGGGTTCAGAGCGATCTCCGCGTCCTCGACGGTCAGGAGGGGCGTCACGTGGGGACCGATCGTCGGTTCGGCAACCGGCGGCAGCGTCGCTTGTGCCGTCGTCGTGCCGTCGGTTCCGGTCTCCTCGGATGAGAGTTCGCACCCCGCGCAAGCCAGCACGCAAAGCAGCGCAAGCAGCAAAAACGCCGCCAGGCGAACGCCAAAACGAATTCCGTTGTTTTTCATCGTATTCTCCTTCCGTTGCGCCGCTCTGCGTTTTTGGCGGCGCGTTGCCCTCTGTTCGGGGCTTGTTCACTATTATAGCAAATATCGCGGCAAAAAGCAAGTATGCGTACACAAATAAGTCACGGGCGCGCCGGATGCGCGCCCGTGAGGATCCCGAATACCGTGCGGGGATCAGTAGAGCCCTTTGACCGTCGAGACGTAGCGTTTCGCCAGGTCGGTGATCGCGGCGTAGTCGCCGGTTTCAAGCTTTTTTTTGTCGACGATGTTCCCGCCGATGCCGAAGCCCGAGACGCCGGCTTTGGCGTAGTCGGCGAGGTTGGAGAGGTCGACGCCCCCGACGGCGAGAAGCGGGATGTGATTGAGCGGTCCGCGCACCGCCTTGACGTAGGACGGACCGAGCGAGGTGACGGGGAAGAGTTTGACGAAGTCCGCGCCGCATTCGTAGGCGGCTTCGATCTCGGTCGGCGTGTACGCCGCGGGTATCGAGACCAGTCCCGCCTTCCGCGTCGCGGCGATTACGGCGGGGTTGGCGTTGGGGGAAATGATATATTTCCCGCCGGCGGCGGCGGTCAGGGCGACCTGCTTTTCGGTCAGGACGGTCCCCGCACCGATTTGCATCCGGTTTCCGAAGTGGGCGACCAACGCGCCGATGTTCTTCGCCGTTTCTTCGTCCGAGACTTTTCCGTTGGCGCTGTAGGTCACTTCAAGCAGGCGGACGCCGCCCTCGTACATCGCCTCTGCAAGCGGGATCAGTTGTTCGCTCTTCACCCCGCGCACGATGACGATCATATGCTCGTTTCTGATCAGTTCCTTGATCTTTTCCATGGTTTTCTCCTTTACCACTCCGCCACGCTGCCGTCGGCGTGATGCCAGACCGGGTTCTTCCAGTTGTGCGGGTTTTTGTTTTCTTCGAGTACCAGTTCGCGGTTGACGTCCACGCCGAGACCGGGCAGTTTCGGCAGATCGACGAAGCCGTCGACGAAGCGGAAATCGTCGCCGTTCTTCACGTAGTCGAAGAACGCGGCGATTTCGTCGGCGTATGCGTTCTCTATGATGTTGGCGTTGTAGCGACCGTCCTGCACCACGTCGTCGTAGAGCTTGACGGGCTTGAGGGCCTTCGCCGCCACATCGTAAGCAGAGAGCGAATCGGGCGT
>CAMZBE010000154.1 GCA_947304475.1 uncultured Clostridia bacterium | reverse complement strand
TTCGATTATATCGGCGTCGGAAGCGTGAATGCCGGGTACTATAAGACGGTGGCGACTCTGTCGGTCGAGGGCGGGAACTACGTTTTCGTGATGAACGGTAACGAGGTGACGTCCGTCGAAACGGAGTGGCAGATCGAAAAGGCGGTCCTGACCGTCTATCCCAATCTCCTCGGTACGTTCGGCGCGTGGGCTTGGAACGGCTATTACAGTTACTTTACCGGCGCAAACAAGACGGTTTCGCTCGGTTCCTGCTCCGCTGTCATCGAGACCTTCTTCGACGACAACGGCAACAAAACCGTCTGGGGTTCCTACGGCGGTTCCGGGGACGATTTCGATCTTGCCGACTACGTGGAGATCGGCGCGCTGCATACCTATTTCTTCGACGGCGACTGGAAGATCGCGGAAAACACCTCCGCGATCGGCAGATACAAGACGACGCTCGACGTGTCTTTGAAGGACGGCGCGGACGCCAACTTCACGCTTTGCGTGTACGCCGTTGGGGAGGACGGAAACGGGATCGAATGGACGATCCTGAACAACGTGATCGACGCGTCGGGTATGGGCTGGATCAACGCGGGCAGTTACGTTTACCGCGGCGGTGCGCCGATCCTGACCGGGGTTCCCGCCGGACTCAGCGTTCGCTATTACGATCTCTACGAGGACGGATTCTGCGGCGGAAACGTCGGAGCCAACCGCCGTCGGGCGATCGTTTGGGCGGAGGAACAGGCGGATGGGTACGAAGGCGTGACACTTACGCTGCCCGACGGGTGGACGTACGACAAGGACAACAGTTCGAACCCCATCCTTCAGACGGGAACCGGAACGACCGACTACGCCGTCACAAAGAAGATCATTACGCTCGACGATTTCTATCTCCTGATCGACGGCGAGAGGGCAACCGCCCCGTACGAGTTCGCGTACGTTCCGGATCACTACTATTCATCTTCCCTCGGAATGGACGGAATGGCGGTCTACGGGCTTGAGGTCGAGCGCAACGACTGGAATTCCGACGGGCACGGCTGCTACAACAACCAAAACGAGATCGGCACTTACGAGTTCGGCGGGTTCGTGTATCTGGTCAACAACCCCATGGGCAACTACGGATTCGACGAGAGCCAGCCTTACGTGCGTCAGTTGACCGAGGACTACGTATACGGAGAGGGCGAAAACGCGTTCGTGATCTCGGTGACGGGCGATTCTCACGGTTCAAGCAACGTCATGTATATCAACTACGCGTACGTTCTGGATTTCTCGTACGTTTGGAGCATCGTGGCGCCCGCGGACTGAACCGCCGTCAAGGTCAAAAAACGAATAAGCCGAGGCGGGGCGGGTGATTTTGCCCACTCCGCCTTCCCGGTTCCGGAGAGCGTCCTCCGTCCCCCGAAAAAAAGCCGCCGGTTTCTTGACATTCCCTTTTATAAATGCTATACTTTTTATATAAGATATACTGCCGGAACGTGTGCCGGAGAAGGGGGATGCCGTGGCGACCAAAAAGCAGAACGACGCCAAGTACAACGACCAGAGCATCTCGCAACTCAAGGGTGCGGACCGCGTCCGCCGCCGCCCCGCCGTCATCTTCGGTTCCGACGGGCTGGAGGGCTGCGAACATTCCTTCTTCGAGATCTTGGCGAACTCGGTCGACGAGGCGCGAGAGGGGTTCGGCGACACCGTGATCGTAACGGTCTATCGTGACCGGTCGATCGAGGTCGAGGACTTCGGGCGGGGGGTTCCGCTCGGCTACAACAAAAAGGAAAAACGGTACAACTGGGAACTGGTCTTCTGCGAACTTTACGCAGGCGGCAAATACGACAACAACGGCGGGGGCTCCGCCTACACCTTCTCGCTCGGGCTGAACGGACTCGGCGCCTGCGCCACGCAGTACAGTTCGGAATATATGAACGTCGCGTCGTATAACGGGACGCAGTGTTCGACCATCGGGTTCAGGCGCGGGAATCCCGCGACCGAACTCACGGTACGCAACCTGACGGCAAAGGATAAGAAGCGGCAGGGAACCGTGATCCGCTGGCTCCCCGATCTCGAGGTCTTCACCGACGTCGCGATCCCAGAGGAGTATTTCCGCACCACCTTAAAACAGCAGGCGGTGGTGAACGGCGGGCTGACCTTTCATCTCAAAATCGAGCGCGAGGACGGCTCGTTCGACGAGAGCGAATACCGCTACGAGAACGGCGTGTCCGACTATATCCGCGAACTGGCGGGCGACAATTCCGTGACCGAACCCGTCCTCTGGTCGATGGAGACCAAGGGGCGCGACCGCGAGGATAAGCCCGAGTACCTGATGCGCGCCGAGATCGCCTTCTGTTTGATGAAGACCGGCGGGATCGCCGAATACTACCACAACTCCAGTTTTCTCGAACACGGCGGCTGCCCCGACCGGGCGGTGCGCACGGGGTTCACCTACGCCATCGACAAATACCTCAAGGCGCAGGGAAAGTACAATAAGAACGAACAGAGAATCACCTATCCGGATATCGCCGAAAGTCTGACCGTCGTGATCAGTTCGGCGTCGACGCAGACGTCCTACGAGAACCAGACCAAAAAAGCCATCAACAATCCCTTCATCACCCGTGCGCTGACCGAGTATATCAAGAACTCGCTTGAGGTCTATTTCGCCGAAAATCCGACCGCCGCCGCTCAGTTCGGCGCGCAGGTCCTGCTCAACCGCCGCAGCCGCGAAAGCGCCGAACGCGCCCGCGTCGACGTGAAGCGGAAACTCGCGGGATCAATGGACGTGACGTCCCGCGTCGAAAAGTTCGTCGCCTGCCGCTCGAAGGATCCCGCCCTGCGCGAACTCTACATCGTCGAGGGCGACTCGGCGCTCACGTCCTGCAAACTCGGGCGCAACGCGGAGTTTCAGGCGATCATTCCGGTCCGCGGCAAGACGCTCAACTGTATGAAGAGCACCTACGCCCGCATCTTTGAAAGCAAAATCATCGTCGATCTGCTCCGTGTGATCGGGTGCGGGGTGGAGATCCCGGCGGGCGTGAAGGGCGACGTCGTCCCCTTCGATCCCGGCGCGCTCCGGTGGAGCAAGATCATCATTTGCACCGACGCCGACGAGGACGGCTTCCAGATCCGGACGCTGCTCCTCACCATGTTCTACCGCCTTCTCCCGACCTTGATCGAGATGAAGAAGATCTACATCGCCGAGTCTCCGCTTTTCGAGATCACGGCGGGGAACGAGACCTATTTCGCCTACAACGAGCAGGAGAAGCAGGCGATCACGGCGCAACTCGGTTCGCGTTCCTATACGCTTCAACGCTCGAAAGGGCTGGGGGAAAACGAACCCGATATGATGTGGCAGACCACGATGAACCCCGAGACGCGGCGGCTGATCATGATTACGCCGTCCGACGCCGAAGAGACCGTCCGCATCTTTGAAACCTTGATGGGCGACGCGCTCGCGGACCGGAAAAAGTACATCGAAGAAAACGGTTATAAATATCTCGCCGAGGCGGACGTCTGATCTCCCGGCACGAAAGGAAATACCATGGTACAGGCACTTAAAAAAGGCAAATTCAAAGGCGTGGAAGGACCGCTCCTCACAATCGTGATGGACGGCGTGGGGCTTGCGCCCGACAACGGCGGCAACGCGGTCGCGGCGGCGCACACCCCGACGCTCGACCGGCTGATGCGGGACTATCCGACCGTCAAACTCAAGGCGCACGGGACGGCGGTCGGTCTTCCTTCCGACGACGATATGGGCAACTCCGAGGTCGGGCACAACGCCCTCGGCGCGGGGCAGGTCTTCGCGCAGGGCGCGAAACTGGTCTCCAATTCGATCGAGAGCGGTAAGATCTTCACGTCTTCCGCGTGGGCGGCGGCGGTATCGCAGGTGAAATCCTCGGGCGGTACGCTCCACTTCCTCGGTCTGTTTTCGGACGGCAACGTCCACTCCCACCTCGACCACCTGAAGGCGATGATCGTCCGGGCGAAAGCCGAGGGAATCGGGCGCGTCCGCGTCCATATCCTGCTCGACGGGCGCGACGTCGGCGAAACTTCGGCGCTCGATTACGTCCGTCCCTTTGAAGCGTTCCTCGACGGACTGCGCGCCCCCGGCTTCGATATCATGATCGCGTCGGGCGGCGGACGGATGCAGATCACGATGGACCGCTACGAAGCCAACTGGGCGATGGTCGAACTCGGTTGGAAAACCCACGTTCTCGGAGAGGGACGCCGCTTCGCGTCCGCCGAAAAGGCGATCACGGCTTACCGCAAAGAGTA
>CAMZBE010000153.1 GCA_947304475.1 uncultured Clostridia bacterium | reverse complement strand
CCGGAGCGGAAGCACTTGGCTTCCTCGCGGCGGAGCGCGTCGCTCTTTTCCTTCTCGTTCTTTTCCGCGGCAAGGTCGCACTCGACCTGTTTGGCGAACACGGGATCGATCGCCGAGAGGAACTTTCCGAAGGTGTCGGGGTACACGAAGGTTTTCACCCCGCAGGCGAACCGGATCGACAGGTATTTGCCGTTCGCCCCCTCGACCGTCCCTTCCCCGAGCGTTTTATGTCTTACGATCTGACCGATCAGTTCCATATCGAAGGATCTCCTTCCGTCTCCCGGGGCGCGCCGCCCCGTATTGGATAGGACGAATTGTAGCAGTAATATATGACTTGAGTGTGAACAAAGCAAGAATTCTTTTTTAATGATTTGTGGAACTCGTCGCTTTTTCCGTTGGTATTCTATGACGGGACCGCAATTCTTGCCAAAAATGAGAGGGGGAAAACCGATGTTTGCCGTTATGGTCATTGAGGACGACGAAGTCACGCGCCGCCTGACGTGTCAGGTATTGCGCCGGGGCGGCTACGATCCGATCCCCGCGTCCGACGGCGTTGAGGCGCTTGCCCTGATGGATCGCCACCACGTCGACCTGTTCCTGCTCGATATCATGATGCCGGGCATGGACGGCTTCGAGTTCATCCGCACCGTCCGGGGCAGCCGGTTTGAAACCCCGATCCTCATGACCACGGCGAAAGGTTCTCTCTCGGACAAGCGTCTGGCGTTCTCCGCCGGGGCGGACGACTATATGGTCAAACCCATCGACGAAGAGGAACTGCTGCTCCGCGTCTCGGCTCTGCTCCGACGGGCGAAGATCGCGACCGAACGCCGTCTCACGGTCGGGCAGTACACCCTGAACTACGACGCGCTCTCGGTCACGCGCGAGGGCGCGAGCGAAGAGATCCTTCCGCAGAAAGAGTTCCTGCTCCTCTTCAAGTTGCTCTCCTACCCGGGTAAGATCTTCACCCGCCGACAGTTGATGGACGAACTCTGGGGCATGGAGTCGGATACCGACGAGCGCACCGTCGACGTCCATATCAAGCGCCTGCGCGACCGGTTCCCCGATTGCCGCGATTTCGAGATCGTGACCATCCGGGGGCTCGGCTACCGCGCTAACGTCAACGGGGAGGAAAAGAAATGACGGTCGGCGGCTTTTTCCGGGGACTAAAACGGCGGATCGGGGCGATCCTGCACTCCTTCCGCTTCACCATGATCGGCTCGGTCTTTCTGATCATGCTTGCCTCGTCGATCATCGCGGGCGGCGTCACGTCGGCGGTCTACCACGCCAATCCGGGGGGTTTTACGCGCTACACGCCGGTCATGCTGGTCCTGATCGCGTTGCCGGCAAGCATTCTTCTCGGCACGTTCTTCTCGGTCATCGTTTCCAAACAGATCCTGCGACCGGTCGACGACCTGATCCGCGCGACCGAACGAATCTCGCGCGGCGACTTCTCGACGCCGGTCCCGGTGCGCTTTCGCAAGAACCAGTTCAGCCTCCTGATCGAGTCCTTCAACGAAATGGAGCGTGAACTGTCGGGCATCGAGATCTTCCGCAAAGATTTCATCGGAAACGTCTCGCACGAATTCAAGACGCCCCTGAACGCCATCCGCGGCTACGTCCGCGAACTCTCGGATCCGTCGCTCTCGAAAGACGAGCGCGACGAGTACATTCGCATCATCACCGAGGCGTGCGACCGCCTGACCGGTATGACGACCGGCATCCTTCTGCTCTCCAAACTCGAAAACCAGCGTTTCGTGTCGGAACGCGAGGAATACGACCTGACCGAACAGGTCCGCGACGCGATCCTGATGCAGGAGCGCGACTGGACGAAAAAAGAGATCGAACTTTCGCTCGATCTCGACGAGACCGTCACCTATTCGTCCAACTCCGAAATGCTCTTCCACGTCTGGGAAAACCTGCTCTCAAACGCGATCAAGTTCTGCCCCGCGCAGGGCGGCGTCATCCGGATCTCCTGCCGCCGGGTTGAAAACGGCGTCTCGGTTGTCTTCTCGGATAACGGTGCCGGTATGAATGAAGAAACCGAGAAGCACATCTTCGAGGCGTTCTATCAGGGCGACACCTCGCATAAGGCGGAGGGCAACGGGCTGGGACTGCCGCTGGTCAAACGCATCGTCGACCTGCACGGCGGACGCGTCGACGTCGCGTCGCAACCCGGCGAGGGGGCAACCTTCACGGTCTTTCTCCCCGACGCGGTCACGCCCGCCGATAGGTAAGCAACAGGAATTCCGCCCCGACGGTAAGACTTGAGAGGGCGGCGAGCCGCTCCTTTCCCGCGGGCGGGGTACGGTAGCAGTAGGGCGTCATGTGGAAAAGATCTTCGATCTCCGAGGGGGTTTTCAGGGTGAAAACCGTTTTTATCTCCTTCGCGCCGCAGAAAACGAACCCATTTTCTTCGAATTCTGCGACCTCGTTCTCGTAGGGCTGCTCGTACAAAACTTCCTTCAGTGCGAACAGATGCCGCCGGTCGGGGATCGCCCGGAACAGGTATCCGCCGGGGCGCAGTACCCGAATGAACTCCTCTCCCGCGTAGGGCGAGAACGCCGAGATCACCCCGTCGACCGAAGCGTCGGCAAGCGGCAGACGGTAGACGCCCGCCACGAGCGGAAAGAGTCGCCCTGCGCGCGCCTGTTCGCGCTTGGCGCACTCCCGGACCGCCTCGGGCGAAATGTCGAGGGCGATCAGACGGGCGCACGGCAACCGGTCTGCGACGGCGGCGGTGTAGTACCCCTCGCCGCACCCGGCGTCCAGAATCAGCGGGCGCTCGCCGGAAAGCCGATCCGCAATCTCCCGCGACAGCGCGTCCGAGAGCGGCGCGTAACTTCCCGTCGCAAGAAACCGACTGCGCGCCGCGATCATGCCGGCGTCGTCCCCGTGATTTCCCCCGGCGGCGGGAGAGAGGTTCAGCGTTCCCTTCGCCGACAGGTCAAAACAGTGTCCCGACGCACAGCGCACCGTCCCGCCCTCGCGGGCAAGCGACGCGCGGCAGACCGGGCAGATCAAGGCGGAATACGCCCAGTCGAAAAGCGTATAGTCTCTCACGGCAAAAGCCCCCTTTCCCGGGCGACGTCCCGGAATTCAGATCGAATAGAAAGAAGCAAACGAATGAACGGAAAAATGATCGGCGTGGATTACGGCGACGTCCGGACCGGGATCGCCTCGTCCGACCTGCTCGGACTGATGGCGTCCGCGATCTGTACCGTCAAGCCCGGCGGCATGAAGAATACCGCCGTTGAAGTGGCGAAGATCGCGAAGGAGCAGAACGCGGTCGGGATCGTCGTCGGACTGCCGAAAAACATGGACGGCAGCGAGGGACCGCGCGCGGACGTCGTGCGCGCCTTCGTCGATCTGCTCCGCACCGAAACCGCTCTCCCGATCTACTATGAAGACGAGCGCATGACGACGATGGAAGCCAACCGCTTCCTCTCGGCGACCGAGACCTACGGTAAAAAGCGCAAAGAGAAGGTCGACGCGCTCTCGGCGGAACTGATCCTGCAAAGTTGGCTCGACCGCAAACGCCGCGAAACCGCGGCGGGAAACGGCAACTGACGCGGCGAAACCACGCCCGGCGACAAAAAGAAAGACAGGGGAAAGGCGCCCTGTCTTTTCTTTTCCCGTTAGTCCCAGTCGTACCACTTTCCGTAAAAATGCTTGAGAAATTTGCTGAAAGATTTGTTCAGATACGTGCTCGGTTCGGAACTTTGGAAATAATGCAACCCGAGAAAGACGATGGTTTGCGTTTCGTCGTTATACCCGAACGCGGTAAAATGGTTCGGATAGAAAGAGCCGCGCCACTTGTTATTGAAATCGCACCTGATATAGAACGTAAAACCGTACGCGACCGTACCGTCGAGCGAGGAGTCGCGGACCTCGTACCGATTATCCAGACGGGATTGCTTCGCGTTCCGGTAGGTTTCGGCGTCGTCGTAGGTCAACCAAACGAAGGATCTTTCCGCCTTCGTATCCACACCGAACGCGGGGATGCCGCCCCAAAACGAGAAGAGAAACGCCTTTCTGCAATACCAGTGAAATCCCCCGTCTTGGTAGGGATAATCGCTTAGAAACGCTTGCTCCGTCAAGTGCTCGTCAAGAATATCCGATCCTTCGTGATCCCACTCGTCAAGCCCGCTTTTTCTCGTCGTGTTGCGCGAAATGCCAATGATAACGACCGATGCAAGAACCGCCAGAACGATCAGGGCGATCAGGACGATCAAAAGGATCCGTTTTACGCGCTT
>CAMZBE010000152.1 GCA_947304475.1 uncultured Clostridia bacterium | reverse complement strand
TTCGGACGAAGAGGACGAGGAGGATTGGCCGCCCTGCGACGTGTCCGCGTCCAGGATGCCGAACCCGGCGACCACGATAAAGAAGAACAGGGTGAGAATCAGAAAGAGTGCCGCGACGACGTTGAAGATCCCGGCGAGCCGCGAAAACGTCTTGGTTTTCCCTTCCATTACAGGTATCTCCTTTTACGGTTTTTGGGGGACGGACGGGGAGCCCCGACCGCTCTCCTTCGACTTGATTATATCACTTCCGGCTTCGTTTGTCAAGGAACGCGCGTCGCTTGACAATCGCGTGCGCGCGTGTTATAATGAAAGGAGATTGAAAATGAAAGGGGGATACGGATGTGAGTGGACGGCGTTCGGCGCTGTTTTCCCTTCTGTCCCTGACGCTTATCCTGCTGCTCGCGGCGCCCCTCTGGATCCTCCCGATCCTCGGCGCGATCTTCCCGCAGAACAGCCACGAAAACGACTTTACCGCGGCGATCGTCGACAAGTACGACCGCCTGAACGCGGCGGAGGGGAAAAAGATCGTGTTCGTCGGCGGTTCTTCCCTTCCTTTCGGGTTGAAATGCGACCTGATCGAAAGCGAGTTGCCGGAGTATACCGCCGTCGACTTCGGTCTTTACGCCGCGCTCGGGACGGTCGTGATGATGGACCTTTCGCTCTCGGGGATCTCCGAGGGAGACCTCGTGATCCTCGCGCCCGAGACCGATCCGCAACTCTACTCCGACTTCTTCACCCCGCGTCTTTTCCGCACCTCGATCTGCGACCGTACCGACCTGCTTTCGTCGCTCTCCCGGGAGCGGCGCAAAGAGGCGGCGAACGCCTACTATCCCGTCCTTTACGACCGCCTGCGGCAGCGCAACGATCCGCTTGTCCCCGAGACCGAACTCTACGCCCGCAGCAGTTTCAACGAATACGGCGATATCGCGTTCCTGCGCTCGCGCAACCGGATGTCGGAGGGGTTCGACTCGTCGAAGACCGTCTCGCTTTCGGGGCTGCTTAACGAGGGGTTTATCGCCGAAGTGAACGCCTACGCGAAAAAAGTGCGCGAAAAAGGGGCGACGCCGCTCTTCTGGTTCTCACCCATCAATCAAGCCGCCGTCCGCTTTACCGACAAAGAGGCGAGCCGTTTCGACCGGCAACTGTCCGAACAACTCGACTGTGAGATCCTCGGGGGCGTGCGGGACACGGTGTACGATTTCGGGTATTTTTACGACACCAACTACCACTTGAACGACGACGGCGCGACCATGCACACGGCGAACGCGATCAAAAAGGTCAAGGAACACCTCGGACTGGAACCGACGGTCTCGTTCGACGTTCCCGACGCGCCGGTCTACGTCGATCCGGGCGAGCAGAAGTCCGACGGCGTCTTTATCTACGAAGGTCCGACCTGGGGGACCTACGCGATCGTCGACGTGACCGACGAGAGCCGCAGTTCCTTTACCGACGTGATCATTCCGGAATCCTTCGAGGGGTATCCCGTGACCGACCTGCGTTCGGGGTGCTTCGCCGGGTGCTCGAAGATGACCACCCTGACCATCCCCGCCACGGTCGAGACCATCAGTTCCAACGTCTTCCTCGGGTGCGGGAACCTGACCGAAGTGTACATTTACGTCGAGAACGCGTCCATGCTGACGGTCCCCGAAAGCGGTCTGTTTGACGGGGCGTCCCCCTCGTTGACCGTCTACGTCCCGCGCGACGCCGTCAACGCTTACCACGCCAGTTATTCCTGGATGAACTACTCGGATATGATCTTCGCCCTTGATACGGACGAAACCGTCCCCGAAGGGAAACCCGTCGACGTCAAGCCGATCCTGCTTGTGGTCGCCCTGTCGGTCTTCCTTGCCTGTTTGGTCGTCCTGGCCGGCGTTTTCCTTGCCGCCGAGTTCAATCGGACGAAAGAGCGGACGACAGTTCCCGCAAATGACGGCGGGAACGAACGGGAAACACCGTAGTTCCCCCGTTTCGGTCCGGTCAAACGATCCGCCCAGACGGTCGCGATCGCCTCAAGCAATCATAAACTTCTTTCTTTTGAAAGGAATCCGCTTATGAAACCGCTGAAAACACCGTTCATTCTCTTGCTGGCGCTGATCCTTCTGCTCGCGCCGGTCTTATCGGCGTGCTCGGTCGTGTCGGTCGTTGAGTCGACCACCGACTACGAAGACGACGATCCCGACGAAACCACGGGAAAGGCGGCGTCTTCCGCGACGGGAACGAACCCCTCCGCGCCGCCTGCGACCACGGAGCCGCCCGCAACGACGACGGAACCCGAACCCGCGCCGGAACCGATCGTGCGTCTCCCGAAAAAGACGGTGCAGCCCGCCGCAGCGCCCTATGCTCCCGTAACGGCGTCGCCCTATACGAACGACGATTACGAGGCGCTGGTCGCCACGATCAAGGCGGAACTCAACGCGACCGAGGTAACGTCCCCCTCGCGTGCCGGTGTGACCTACGCCAACCCCCTGCCCGCTCCCGCCTCGCTTAACCGGGCGGCGTCGCGCGAAGAGTTGATCGAGATCGCGAACTATCACGCCTTTTACCGCGAGGGCGGCTTTACCGTTACGCTCGGTTACGCCGCATCCGACGCGGAAACCGAATTGAACCTTCTTTACCACAAGAGCGAACTGCTTCCCTCTCTGTGCTCGGTTTCGGGCACGCTTTCCGAGGGGGTTTTGACCGTTTCCCTGATCTTTTATCCCGAAACCTATCTGATCACGCCCCGCGACGTCGTGCAGGCGACCGTCCTCGGCGGGGAGAACACGCCCCCGAAGTGGGAGGATACCCTGCCGGGGATCGACCTTGCAAAAGGCGTTTCGGTGTGGGATACCGAGCAGATGGAGTACGCCCTCTCCAAGGGTTACGCGGTATCCCCGATCGAAAACAGCCCGGCGGCGGCTCTTGTCGACGCGGCGCGAACGATCCTCTCCGGGATCGTCGACGACACCATGACCGATTGGCAGATCGCCTACCGCGTCTACCGTTGGCTTGTGGAGAACGCCGCCTACGACTACGAGGGCGACAAAAAGGCGGGCAGATCGCTCGATACGGCGTACAAGCCCGATATGATCCCCGCCAGAATGGCGAGTTTCCGGGCGGAAGGTCCCCTGCTCTACGGCGTGGGCGTCTGCTTCGGCTACGCGAAGGCGGCGACCGTCCTGCTCGGGCTCGAGGGGCTGGACGTCAAACGGGTGGTCTCGTTCTCCGATCAATATCTCGGGTGGCAAGGGGCAAGATACTGGGTATTCGGCGATACCATCCAGGTCCACTCGTATAACTACCTCCGGATCGACGGATACGACTACCTGTTCGACCTTTCTTTTGCCAAGGACGGGAAACTCAGCGTCCGCAGAAGCGACAACGTCGGCGCGACCGACGTCATCGGCGCGACCAAGGACTTCTGCATCGGGCTGTCCAAAGCCGAACAGTCCATCTACTATTCGGAGTTCCCGGACGATCCCTACTCGCTGTCAAGCGAATACAATCCCGGCTCCTTCCACTATCTCTCCGAGATCACCTACGACGGGACGCACTCCCTGCTCCTGTCGACGCAACAGGAGGCGCAGGCGTACTACGACTACCTGCTCGCAACCGTTTTTTCTGGCGCGGCGGATTACCGGACCGTCACCCTGTTCTTTGCCGAAGGCGCGTACTCGCAATCGCAACTGAACGCGTTTCTTCTAGCGACCGGCGTTCCGTATAAGACCGCCGAAAAGAACGCCTCGTTCGAGCGGACCGACGCCGTCAAGATGGTCCAGATCGCGTTCGGGAAATAATGGAGAGAACGAATGAAACGCTTCGCTTTTCGGTCGCGCGCCCTGCTCGCGCTGCTGCTTGCCCTGACGCTTCTGTTCTCGGGTTGTTCGCTGGTCGCGGTGGTCGATACGACGACCGCCGACACGGACGAGACCGAACGATCGGCGTCCGAGCCGTCGCCGACCGAACCGACGGCGACAAGCGCATACCCCGTCACGACGGCGGATGAGACGACAGCGACGGCAGATACCACCGCGGAACCCGAGCCGGAACCTGAACCGTTGGTGACGCTCGGCACGCATCTCAAAACCGTGCCCAACAATCCCTACACGCCGACGCCTTACGCCGCGCAGTCCGATAAGTACACCGACAGGATCGTACAGAAAAAGAATGCCGAGGCGGGCGCCAAGATCGTCAATATGCCGAGTCGGACGGGCGTCACCTATCAAAGACGGCTGCCCGCGCCCGCCAACCTTGCGTACGCGGCGAACCGGGGCGAACTTGTCAAGATCGTGAACTGGTA
>CAMZBE010000151.1 GCA_947304475.1 uncultured Clostridia bacterium | reverse complement strand
GCTCCCAACTGCGCTAATGCCCCGGGCGAGGAATAGTATAGCATATCGGGGACGGTTTTGCAAGTGTTTTTTTGAAAAAAGGGAAAAAGGGGAGAAATGCCTGCCCTGCCCGGGGAAAAGGGGAAGAAAAACGAGGGAAACGGCAAGGGGAGAGCGGGGGAACGGAGCGTTGAGAACGCAAAAAGGGAGCGGAAGGGCGGCGGAGAGCGGTCGCGGTCAGGCGAGGGGAGCGAGGGTGGCGACAGCGTCGGAACCCGAGACGCAGGCACCGTGTTCCTTGATGTAAGCGAGCGTGGAGCCGGCGCGGCGGCGACGTCCGAACTCCTCGACAAACGAGAGGGGAGAGGGGCGGTCGCGCGGGATCCGCTCCTGCAGCACGAGGTACCACAGACCGTCGTCGCCGTAGTAGACGGCGGAGAGGTGCGGGTAGCCGACGTGACAGAGGTGGCGGCAGACCGCGAGCAGGGGCGGGAGCCGCTCGAAGGCGAAGACCGCCGAGCGGAGCGGAAAGGCGGCGGCGGGCAGTTCGGCGGGCTTTTTGGAATCGCGCGCGTTTTCGGGCAGTTTCCCCAATCGTGTGACGAAAAGTTCACAGCCGCCGTCGGCGCCCGGGAACATCTGCATCAGCACGCGTTCGCCGGTCGCGTCGAACCCGGTCTCCCGGCGTATCTCGCGCAGGATCGCGCGGAGCGTCCCGTGAGAGCCCGCGGGGCGGTCGCGCTCGCCCTCGGCTACGTAGCGGTCGAGATCCTCGGGCGACAGCGTCACCTTGATCTTCACGTCGCTGATGCGTATGAAATCCATATCGTTCCCCCCTTCGGTTCTGTTATCATTATACTCGCCGCGCAGAAAAAAGGGAACCGGAAATGTCGGGGAGCGCAGGCGGGGACTGCCAGACGCGGTATTTGCGGGTTCGGGGTTGCGTTCCGACCGGAAACGTGATACAATAGGAACGGAAACGCGGAAAGAACGCGTCGGAAGGAGAAAGAGCATGAGCGAACGGATCGGGATTATCGGAGCGATGGAGAGCGAGGTTACGACCTTGATCCCTGCGTTGACAGATCACGCGGAAACGAAGATCGGGATCGTGGTCTACCACACCGGGAAACTTGACGGGCGGGACGTCGTGATCGCGCGGAGCGGCGCCGGGAAGGTGAACGCCGCCCTGACCGCCGCCGAAATGATCCGCACCTTCGGGGCGAAGGCGATCGTCAATACCGGAGTGGCGGGGGGGCTCGAAGAGACGCTCAATCCCGAGGACGCCGTGATCGCGACCGACCTCGTGCAGCACGACTACGACACGACTCCCTTCGATCCGCCCGGGTGCATTTCGGGCATCGGACAGGTGAAGATCCCCGTCGATCCCGCGATGGCGTCCGCCGCCGCCAAAGCAGCGCGGGAACTCGGGATACGGGTGCTGGAAGGCACGGTCGCCTCGGGCGACCAGTTCATCTCGGACGGCAAAAAGAAGGAGTGGATCCGGGATACGTTCGGAGCCCTCGCCTGCGAGATGGAAGGGGCGGCGATCGCCCAGGCGTGCTATCTTCTCGGCGTACGGTGCGCCGTGATCCGCACCGTTTCCGACCGTGCGGACGGCACCGCCGACGTTGATTTTCCAAAGTTTGCGGCGCACGCCGCCGCGCTGAACGCAAAGATCGTACGGCGCACGTTACAATCCGTCTGAGTGACGAATAACGAACGGGATGGGTTTTCACCCATCCCGGTTTTTTATTTTTCGATCAGATCGTCGTCCGATACGCCCGGGAGTTCCCCGGCGCGACGCACCGTCTCGAAGTAGGCGCGCGGCGTCATACCGATCCACTTGCGGAACACCCGCTCGAAGTGGTAGTAGGATGGGAACCCGACCGACGCCGCGAGGGCGGCGAGCGACGGAAACTGCGTCGGATCGAGTTGTTTGCTCTTGCGAATCCGGAAGTTCTGGAGATAGACGGCGAAGGGAAGCCCGAACTCCTGCCGGAACCGGCGGCAGAAATAACTCTTGCTGAAAAAGAAGTTGCGCGCCGCCGTGTCGGTCGAGAGATTGCTGCGGTAGTTCCCCTCGATGAACCGAATCATTTCGGTACGGAACTTGGCGCTCTTCTGTTCCTTCTGGTCGACCGAAAGCGACATCAGCCCGTGCTCCGCCATCTCCGAAACGAAGCGCCAGAGCCCCGCACGAAGACGGAGTTTTTCGGTGATGTTTTCCGGAATGGAAGCAGGGGGGCGGTCGTTGTTTTTCTTTTCTTTAGCGAATAAATAGTCGAGCGCCGCCGTCACGCCGGGGTGCCCGGGCCCGTCGGGCGGAATCCGGTTCGCAAAACGCAGACGCCCCGGGCTGTCCGAGAAGAGCAGATCGAAGGGCGAGTCCTCCTGTCGCACGAACTGGGGCAGCGAGAACGAGAAGAACTCGATCGTCGTACGTTTGGCGTCGGTCGGCGACACGAGCGCCTGAAAGAACTCGTAGGGATTGACGACGAAGATCGTTCCCGGTGTCGCGCGGTAGCGATCCTTCCGGATCTGCAGGTTCAGAACCCCTTCGGTGACGCGGATGATCTCGAACTTCTTTTCGTCGTGCGGGGTGAGCAGAGCGGGATGGTCGCGGCGGACGGTGGGATCGAGTTGTTCGCGGATCGAGGGAAAGAGGAAGCAGTCCGAAACCGAGGTGGACAGGTTGGCGCCGGTCGCGACGGCGCCGAAGATGCCGCCGAGAAAGCAGACGTTGGAGTAAATCGAGGCGAGGATCTTGCCCCCGACGACCGAGCGCGAGATTGTTCCGTGTACCGAGAAGCCGACCAGGCCCCCCGCGTTGCGGTCGCCCGACGTCCCACTCAGGCAGATCAGGTTGTCGGCAAGGCAGTTGTCGATCGTGCCCCCCGAAGTCAGAACGGCGGCGAACGCGGCGACGCGCGCCGAGCCCGTAAAGGTCGACTGCGTGATCGCCAGGTTCTTGACGGTCCCGTGCAGGGAACCGAACAGCGAAACGCCGTTGTTGAAAGCGTATTCGCCGTCGGGATAGCGTTTTCTTTCCTCTTCTTCGGTGATATAGAGCCCCCGAAGAAAATGCCCCGCGCCGTCGAAAGTCCCGGCAAACCGGGAATCAAGTCCCCAGCCGCCGTTGCGGTTGCCGATGATCGGGAAGGAGACGCGGTCGGCGGGATCGCACTCCGGATCGTTCCAGACGAGGTCCCGCGTCAGACGGAAGTGTTTTCCGCGGCTCCATTCGGGGAAATTGTCGTTGATCTCCTCGACCAAAGCGGGATCGATCCCGGAATAGACGCGGTGGTTGGAAAGGTAGGAGAGCAGGAGCAACTCTTCCGGCGTCGAGATCCGGTAGGGATCGTCCGACGTGCCGCATCCGCCGGCGAAGCGGGGGCTCGGGACGGGATCACGCCCGATCGGGCGCGACAGGTCGGGCGTGCGGTCGAACGCCGCCTGCAGGATCGGGATCGCCCTTCCGGGGCGGTACACGAAGCCGTGCGGGAGCCGACAGTCGGGTTCCGATCCCCCGGCGTCGATCCAGGCACAGTCCGAGACAGGACCGGGGATCGCGGCGGGATCGTCGTACGCCGTGAAACAGTAGCTGCAGAAATGACG
This sequence comes from uncultured Clostridia bacterium, assembly GCA_947304475.1. Classification (GTDB taxonomy): domain Bacteria; phylum Bacillota; class Clostridia; order Oscillospirales; family CAG-272; genus UBA1740. The sequence goes on along the minus strand of CAMZBE010000151.1, from coordinate 753 downwards.
GGAGCATCCCGCCTTCGCGTAGACGCGCGTCAGGGACAGTTGGTGCGCGTGCATATACGAGACGACCGCCGCCTGCCTCGTGGATTCCTCCGGGCGGAACCAGTAGGGGAAACGGCGCTTCGCGAAATCGAAGGTAAAGGTCTCGGGCGGACGCATATCGGATCCTTTCATCGGTTCTCTCCTTTCCCGTTTCTGCTTCTATTGTAGCAGAAGCCAAGGAAAATGTCAAGCGACGGCAAAAACCATTTCGTACAATCGTTCTTCCAAATTCGGAAACCTTCGGTCAGCCGGGGAGAAGAACGGATTTATTCCGTTTTAAGGCGTGGGGTGGAAAGTTAATCCGGAGCAAGAGTGAACGTCCTTGAAAAGGGGGGCGAAAACGGCGTTTTTTTCGCGCCGTCCGGGGCGAAAAACGCTTGACAGGAGCGGCGCGGATTGGTATAATAAAGACAATACGGGAAGGGGTGCCGGGCGCGCCGCCGCCCGACCGGAAAAGGAGCGGAACAGAATGGGAAACGTCAAGGTCTCGTTTGCCGAAACGCTCGGCAAAATCAAGGATATGAACAGCGTCAATAACGGCCCCGACGGCGAGTTCGATTACGGGAGTTACGACGCCTATAAAGAGGCGCGGATCCCCCTCGCGCGGCTGCACGACTCGGCGTTCAACTGGCATCACACGGTCGATATCATTCACGTTTTCCCGAACTTCGACGCCGACGAGAACGATCCGGCGTCCTACGACTTTACCCTGAC
>CAMZBE010000150.1 GCA_947304475.1 uncultured Clostridia bacterium | reverse complement strand
CCCACGGTGGTGAATCTCACGAACCACAGCTATTTCAATCTCGACGGCGGCGGCAGCGTCCTGGGCCACCGGCTGAAGCTCCGCGCCGATAAGTTCACCCCCGTGGACAGCCACATGATCCCCACCGGAGAGATGCGCAGCGTCTCCCGCACGGCATTTGACTTCCGCCGGGGCAAGCGCCGCGGCGACGAACTTCTCGGGATCCTCGTACCAGCGGATCACGTCGATCTTTTCGCCCGACAGTTCCGCCAGAATAGCGTTGATACGCATCCCGCGGTTGCCGATGCAGGCGCCGACGGGATCGACGTTGGGATCGCGCGACTCCACCGCGATCTTGCTCCGGCTTCCGGGATCGCGGGAAATGCCGCGGATCACGACGGTACCGTCCTCAATCTCGGGGATCTCGGTCTCAAAGAGCCGTTTGACGAACGCAGGGTGCGAACGCGAGAGCCGCACCACAGGCCCGCGCGCCTCCTGACCGAGAACGTCGATGATGATGACCTTGATGCGGTCGCCCTCGACGAAGCGGTCGGTCGGAATCTGGTCCTGCCGCGTCAGGGTGACGCGTCCGTCGGGGGTCTCGAGGACGAGGTTGCCGTTCTCGGGATCGACCTTATAGACGCGGGCGGTGATCAGTTCCTCCTTCTTTTCCTCGTAGGCGCGGATCATGTTCGAGCGTTCCGCCTCGCGGATGCCCTGAATGATGACCTGCTTCGCCGCCTGCGCGGAGAGCCGACGGAACTCCTTCAGTTTCTGTTCGCGTTCGACGACGTCGCCGACCTTGTACTTCTTGCGTCCGGTCAACTCGGAAAGAGCGATCTCCTCGGCAGGGTTCTCGACCGTCTCGACGACGGTCAACTGCTGAAAGACCTTCATATCCTTCTTTTTCGGATCCAGGACGACACGGACGTTCGTCGATCCGCCGAGTTCGCGCTTGAATGCGCTGACCAGCGCCGCCTCGACCTTTTCCAGCATATACTCCTTCGGGATCCCTTTTTCCCGTTCGAGCATATCCAGCGCGTCAAAAAACTCCTTGTTCATTTTTCCATGCCTTTCTTTTCAGATCCTCGGATCTGTTTTTTCTTTTTTCAGTCCTCGTAGAGGGTGGAGAGGCGGGCGACCGCCTTGCGGGGAAGGACGACGGGTTCGCCCCCGTCGGGCTGTAGCGTCACGCCGTCGCCGTCGAACGCGGTAAGGCGTCCGGTCACGGTCTTGGTGCCGTTTAAGGGCGCGAAGAGTTTCGCTTCACAGAGCGTGCCCGCCGACGCAGAAAGATGCGCGTCGGTCTTGAGTTCGCGTTCGATGCCGGGAGAGGAGACCTCGAGATAGTAGGAACCCTCGATGGGATCCGCTTCGTCGAGCAGAGGATCGATCGCGCGGTGCACCCGCTCGCAATCGTCGATCCCGACGCCGCCCTCGCGGTCGATGGTGACGCGAAGGTGCCAGTCGGCGCCCTCTTTGACGTACTCGACGTCCCAGAGTTCGCATCCGTTTGCCTTCACCGTGTCGGCGATCAGGCACGCTACCGTCGCGGCAATATTCTTCTTCACGGCGCTCTCTCCTTCACAAAAAAGTAGGAGTGGGAAACAACCCACTCTTACATCATATCATCTTCGTAGAGATTATAGCATACTTTTCCCTTGATTGCAATAGGTTTGTGCAAAAAAGAAGAATTATTTTTCAACTTCGTCGTTCCTTTCGTATTCGTCGATGAAGAAATTGATGATGTCGCGGCGCGTCACGATGCCGATGAAACTCCCCCGGTCGTCCTCGACGGGGACGAAGGCGTTCTGTTTCACCCTTCCGAGCAGGTCCGGGATCGAGGCGTCCTGTTTCACCGCCGGGTTGACGTCGCGCCGGACGATCTCTTTCAGACGCCGGTGCTCGAGCGTGTGAAGATCTCCGCTCTCCTGTTCGTAGAGGATCCGGAGAAAATCGCCGTCCGAAACCGAACCGACGTAGCGCCCCTTCCGGTCGATCACCGGAACGGCGTGATGGCGATGGAAGAACATCTTCTCAAGCGCCTGCCGCAGGGTAAAATCGTGATACAGATAACACACCGCGCTCTTGGGCGTGAGAAATCGAAGCAAATTCATTCGTTATCCTTTCGGTCGAGGGGCGGTCAACCGCGCAGAGCGGTGCCGATCACGGTACCGTAGGTGGCGAGGTCGGGGATCAGGAAACGGACGTCGAACATCTCGTTCAGTCGGTCCATCACGGTCTTGCAGTAGGGGATCGAGGTCAGGTTTCCGGTCATCACGATATCCTTCACCCCGCGGCTCTTCGCGGCGAACAGGGCGACCATACCGACCGTCTCAAACACCATATTCATCACCCCGAGGGCAATATCCGCCCTGTCGGCAAGATCGCTGATCTTTCCGAAGTTCGCGGCGGTCATATCCGCGGGCATACCGTTCAGGCGGTCGCGGTTCGCCATATCCGAGATGCGAAGGTCGATCTTGCCGAGGTCGCCGGTCTCGGCGAGGTCGGAGATATGTTCAACGCTGTCCATTTTGAGCAGCAGATGCGACAACCCCATCAGCGTACCGCCCCCGACTCCGGTGCCGCCGAGATAGGTGATCGCGCCGCCCTTTTCGGCGTGGACGACGGCGGTGCCGGTGCCGAGACTGGCGACGATCGCCTCGTCCAGTCCCGAAAGGTAGAGCCCCCCGAGCCCGATGCTGTCGAACTCGGACACGGTCTCGCAGGGCAGCGAGTAGATCGGTCCCGCGACCGACGCGGAGCCCACCCCGGTCATCATCACGCGGCTGATCTCGGAGAGCGACAGACGGTTCTCCGCGGTGAATTTTCCGAACGCGCCGTAGATCGAGGTCAGAGGATCCGACGCACGCACGTACAGGGGTTCGATGAGTTTCGATCCCCCGGGCTCTTTTTCAAAACCGACGATCTTCGTGGTGCTTCCGCCCACGTCGATACCCACCACAACGTTCCGCATGGGAACCTCCTTTTCGTTCCGCCCCGCGGGCGGTCTCTTTCCGAAACCGCCGTTCCCCGTCCTTTCGGTTGCGGGGAACGGCGGCGACTTTACTTGATCAGGTGTCTTCTGATTTTCTTCGAGGTGGTCTTCGGGAACTCTTCGTTCCGGAGTTCGACCTCGCGCACCTGCTTGAAACTCGGGAGTTTCTTGTTGATCTTCCGGATCGCGTGCTTGATCGCCTCGAGTTTTTCCTCTTCGGTCGCGTTCTCGTCGAACTTTTCGGCGTTCGGGAACACGACGGCGGTCAGGATCACGCTGTCGCCGTCCTCGCTCTTGCGTCCGACGACCACGCTCTCGGCGATCAGATCGATCGCGGAAAGGTACTCCTCGATCTCTTCGGGGAAGACGTTCTTGCCGTTCTCCAGAACAATCACGCTCTTCATACGCCCGGTGATATAGACGTAGCCGTCGGCGTCCATATACCCGACGTCTCCCGTCCGGTACCAGCCGTCGTCGGTGAAGGCGGCGGCGTTCGCTTCGGGGTTCTCGAAGTAGCCGAGCATCACGTTGTCGCCGTGGATCTGGATCTCACCCTCGGCAAATCCCGCCTCGTTGTTGGTCTCGCCGTCGACGCGGATCGTGCAGCAGGGGACCGACGGGCCGACCGAGCCGGATTTCCGTTTGTAGTACGGCGTGACGGCGGCGAGCGGCGCGCATTCGGTGATGCCGTAGCCCTCGTAGATCGAGATGCCGAAATCCTCGAAGGCGTAGATCAGGTCGGGTTTCAGGGGCGCGCCGCCGCAGATGATCTTTTCCAGCCGTCCGCCGAACGCCTCGCGAACCTCGGCGAACAGTTTCTTGCGCAGGTCGACGCCGACCTTCATCATCACGCGGGACGCGGCGATACCGGCGTTGAAGGTGCGGAGTTTGCCCTTCTTCTCGGCTTCGTTGATGATCTTCTTATACATGGTCTGCACGAACAGCGGGACCAGGATCAAAGCGGTCGGGCGGAAACGCGCGAAGTTCCGGAGCACGTGGCGCAGCGAGTCGTTGATGCAGATCCGCACGCCGTAGAGCAATTCGGCGAGCATACAGGCGAGCCCGTAGGTGTGGTGCATCGGAAGCACCGAGACCACCACCTCGTCGGGGGTGAAATCGACCGTTTCGGCGCAGGAATTGACGACCGAAAAGACGTTGCGCTGGCAGAGCATGACGCACTTGCTCGATCCGGTGGTGCCCGACGTGAAGAGCATCTCAGCAAGTTCGCCGCGCGAACGGCAGGGGGGATAATCCCAACCCGCCTCGACGGCTTCGGCGCCCGACGCTTCGATCTCGCTCCAGAGCGTGACCTTCTCGTTCTTCTTTTCCTCGCCCATCGTGATATAGTAGCGGACGGTCGGATGCGAGGTGAGCAGGTCGGCGAGGGTTTCGTC
>CAMZBE010000149.1 GCA_947304475.1 uncultured Clostridia bacterium | reverse complement strand
GTCGTTCTCTGCGCCGCGCACATCTGCACGGCGATCGGGCTGACCGACATGATCCCGATTTTCAACGAGAACCACGCCGACCTGCTGTTCGATCTTCTGACCAACGCCCCGAAGATCGTAAAGAGCGGGACCGTTTCCGGCAACCTTTACGATTTTTCGTCGGATGCGATCGACGCTCTTCCCGCCGGCGCCAAGGAAGGCGAGGCGAAGGGGACCTCGTTCAAGGTCGTCAGGGAACCCGGTAACGCAAGCAACAAAGTGCTTGAGATCAGAAAAGACACCGAGGGCAACGTGGGCGGCGGCACCGTCACCCTTCCGCTTCTCAACGTACCGACGATGTACGACAATACGGTCGTCGAGTTCGGTATGCGGATCTGCGTCAGCGACGAGACGCGTTACGGAAACGAGATCACGGGCACCAACCCCAATATGATGCAGATGCGGTTTATGTCCGACGGCACGCCGTTCTGGATGCCGACCTTACGGTTTGCTTCAAACGCGAATCCGACCGAGGGCTACCATCTCGTCGTTGGAAAGAACACTTCTTCCGCCCTCTTCGAGTCCCCCGACGACAGGACGAAGGTTTTCAAGTACGGCGAATGGTACGAGTTCACTTTCCGGCTCACGATCAAGGGATACGGCACGCCGGAGGCAAGTTTCGCGGTCGAGATCCTGGTCGACGGCAAGCCCTTCGGAAAATCGATCTGCTTCTACGCAAGCGACTCTTCCTCGCTCACCGCCGGCGAGATCGGATTTGAGGCGGGGAAGACGGTCAATCTCCGGTTTGCGCCCCAGATGCGGACGCACGCCGTGATCTACGTCGACGATATCACGTCGTCCTTGACGCGGACGGCGAACTGATCGTCCGGCACGATTATTACCCTGCGCGAACCGTCGGTTCGCGCAGGGTTCGTATACCCGTTTTCGGAAAAAACAGGGGAGAATTCTATGGAAGAACGGCTTACAAAGCAAAACGAATACCCGGACGGAGAGGGGCGTTTCAACGTGATCTCCGATCCCCTCGTTCGGGCTTCGGTGAAGGCTTTTTACGAGAAATACTACGATCCCGAAAAGCAGATCCGCTGGTGGGCGGGGCTCTTTGATCCCGATATCGGCGGTTTCTATTACGCCAACTCCGCGCGCGACGGCGAGGGGTTCCTTCCCGATCTTCCCGCTTTCCTGGGGGAAGAACTGACGCAAAAGATCGTCAGATTCTATCAGATAAAGCAGGATAAGGACGACGGCTATTTCTACCACCCCCAGTGGACGAGGGATCAGTCGCGCAAGAACGTGATGCGTTATACCCGCGACCAGGACTGGGCGATCTTCGTCCTCGACTGGCTGGGCGCCAAACCGCTTTACCCGACTGCGATCGACCGTGCGGCGGGGCAGAACGGTAAGACCTCGTCCCCGGACTGGCGACCGAACGCGAACTCGGTCACGTCGTACGTCGAACGCCTGCTCGCCGAAACCTCGTGCGAGCATTGGGGAAACCAACTGGAAACGCAGGCGACGACCTTCAAGGCGACCGGGACGATCGGTACCGTCCTCGACGTGCTCGACCGGCGCATCAACCCCGAATACGGCCTCTGGGTTTCGGGTTACGACGCGGAAAAAGACCTTTATTACAACAAGATGACGGCTCCCGAGCCCGAAACCCCGTACGGAATCTTCACCAACACCTATAAGGTAGTCAAGACCTACAACATCGGGGGGCGCCGCGCCCCCGGCGCGATCCAAACGGTCAGAAACGCGATCAAGGCGATCTGCTCGCGCGATCCGGGCATCCGCCTGACCTACATCTTCAATCCCTGGGCGACTCTCGGCAACGTTCGCGAGAACCTCGTCAGATACGGCACGTCCGGCGAGGTCTCGGCTTACGACCGACTGATCAGGGAAAACGTCGTCGAAATGATCGACGCGCTCGGCTGCTCGCTCGGCAAATACCTGCACCGGGACGGTTCGTACAGTTACCTGCAGCGTGGCTCGAAAGAGACCATATACAGTACGCCGGTCTCGCTCGGGCTTGAGGAAGGGGACGTCAACGGCAACAATCTGGCGCTCCTTTGCGCCACGCACATCTGCACGGCAATCGGGCTTTCCGATATGATCCCGATCTTCGGGCAGCACCACGCGGAACTGATGCTTGACCTGCTGAAAAACGCCCCGCCGATCAAGAAAAAGTGATTTGAAAAGAACGAAACGGAAAACGAGGTGAACCGCCGCCCGAACAATAAACCCGCGATCAAAAAACCGCATCAGCGCCAAAACGTAAGGTAAGAATCCAAAAACCGCTGTTTGAAACCACGTTTATAATAGAGCGCCGCTCTTAAAACAAGGAGGAAAACAGTTATGAAAAAGATCCTGACCGCACTGCTTATTTGCGCACTGATGCTTCCGCTTTTCGCATTGTATCCGCCGGGGAAGACTGCCCCTCCCGACGAGGAAGTCGGAGAGGGCAAGATTGAACCGCTCGGCTCTTTGAACTATAACTGGGCGGCGCGCTACGGCGATTTTTCCAGTATTCCGGAAACTATTCTTGCAAACAACGTTCCCGTTCCGGTCAGAAGCGCGGTGTTCGATTTCTACCGGGACGTCTACGATCCCGAGGCGATCGTCCGTTGGTGGGCGGGACTCTACGATCCCGATCTCGGCGGTTTCTACTACGCCAACTCGGCACGCGACACCGAGGGCTTTTTGCCAGATATGGAGAGTACTTACCAGGTCTCTCAGCATCTGAAAGAACTCGCTCCGAGAGACGCGGATGGGGAAAAGAACCTTCGTCTCTTCTACGGTGACGATCTGGCAGACACGATCCGCGGTTTCTATCTTTCAAAGCGCGATCCCGAGACGGGGTATTACTACCATCCCCAATGGACGAGAGAAGTCTCGAACGCCAACGTGATGCGCCGGACTCGTGACAAGGACTGGGCGAAGACCATGATCGGGTGGCTGGAACCGTTGAACTCCGCGTCTACGTTCGACGCGACCGTCCGGCGGCTCGCGTCCTCCGCGAAACTGACGACGAGGTTCTCGGAGAACGAATGGGGACCGGATACCGTAGAGGCGGTCACGGCGTACGTCAACAACCTGTTCAATACACAGACCTGCGAGAACTGGGCGAACACCCTGCAGACGCAGGCGAAGCAACTGATCGAGGCGGATCTGCTCGGTACCGTCCTCGATCTGCTCGATGCACGCATCAATTCGACCTATGGGCTCTGGACGACGGGGCGCGTTTCCGGAACGACCAACGTCTACTACAACCTGAAAACGACGCCGACGGAAGAATCTCTCTTCGGTATGCTTACCTGCACGTATAAAGTGGCGATGCTCTACCAGGCATACAACGGGGAAATGGACGAAGCGGAGGATTGCCGGGAGATCCCATCGGCTATGCTGATGGTTGAGCGTGCGATCGAGGGAATTAAGATGGAGGATTCCGGCGCCCGCGTCACGTACCGTTTCAATCCGTGGGCGACGCTCGGGACGATCTGGGAAAATCTGCGGGATTGTCACGGGAGAAATTCTTCCGAGGTCAACGCGTATCTCGCGCTGATCGCCCCGGATATCGTGACGATGCTGAACAAAACGAAGCAGTGCCTCGAGCCCTACCGGCACGCAGACGGTTCGTACAGTTATCTGCAGTCCGGTTCGGTGGCAGTGGTGAACGGAACGCCGGTTTCGCTCGGCAGGAACGAGGGCGACGTCAACGCGACGAATATGGTCCTCGGGCTTGCAAAACACATCTGCCACGCCGTCGGCGTCAACACGATCGGCGTTTTGAGCCACGCGGAAGGCGAACTGATATTGGATCTGCTTGAAAACGCGCCGTCGATCCAAAAGACGCAGAAACCGGATCGTACATTTGAAAACGATTTCACGAACGACGTGCTGAACCAGCCCCCCGCGCACGTGCAGATTTGGGACGGCTCCAGTACGACGATCGCGGTTGTAGAAGAGCCCGGCAACGCGTCAAATCAGGTTCTCAAGATCGAAAAAAACGACGAGGACGGAACTTCCGCCGGACTGATCGAACTTCCGCTCCTGTCGGCGCCTCTCGTCGACGACGGATCGGTACTCGAGTTCAGTATGAAGATTATGGTCGCGGACGGTTCCCGCTACGGCAACGGTACGAGCGGCAGTTACGCCAACCTTCTGCAGATGCGGTTCACCTGCGGCGGGAAGGCGTTCTGGATGCCGACGCTGCACTTCAACAAGACTTCGAACACGCCGACCGGTTTCGATATCGTCGTCGGAAAGAATACGAACGGAGGCGGCGCGACCGAGCACCCGGGCGGCGCGAACGCGGAAGTGTTCTCGTTCGGCGAATGGCACGAGTTCACCTTCCGTCTGACGCTGAAGAATTATCTGTGCGACGACGC
>CAMZBE010000148.1 GCA_947304475.1 uncultured Clostridia bacterium | reverse complement strand
TTAAAAGCCAAATTGCAGGTGGAAAGAGCTACACCAAAGCAAGTATTGGAAGACGTTATCAAAATGCGACATATTTCCAATCCCATTCAGTGGACTCATATAAGATGGTTAGCTATGCTATCGATATGAAACCATTATTAAAAAATCCTCAACTTGATGTTAAGGAATTCGCACTTTCATTCGTTGATGATTTAAGAAAAGAGATTGAAAGTAATTTATAAATTAATAAATTTATCTCTGATGTGAAAAGTATCACATAGAGTTGGAGAAAGAGCTTCAAGATTGTTGCTCTTTTCTTTTGCGGTTTCGTCGGGTTCAGTTCTTGGGAGTGACGATCGTGCCGAGGTGGTCCCCGACGATCGCGCGCAGGATATTCTCGGGATCCGACAGACCGAAGACCAGGATCGGAATGTCGTGCTCCATACAGAACGCGGTGGCGGTGGCGTCGATCGCCTTCAGCCCGTGGGAAAGGATGTCGCCGCAGGTGATCTCGTCGATCTTCTCGGCTTTGGGATCGACGTGCGGATCGGCGGTGTAGATACCGTCGATGTTCTTCGCCATCAGCATCACGTCGGCGCCGATCTCGGCGGCGCGGAGCGCCCCGGCGGTATCGGTCGAGAAGAACGGAAGTCCGATCCCGCACCCGAAGATGACGACGCGTCCCTCTTCAAGGTGGTGGATCGCACGGTCGCGGCTGTAGGGTTCGGCATAGGGGCGGAGTTCGGCGGCGGTCATGACGCGCGCGTCAAGTCCCGCGTGGCAGAACGCGTCCTGCAGGGCGATGGCGTTGATCGCGGTCGCAAGCATCCCCATCGAGTCGGCGCGGACGGGATCCATATCCTTCCCCTGTCTGCCTCTCCAGATGTTCCCGGCTCCGACGATCACCCCGATCTGTGCCCCGAGGTCGAGACACCGGCGCACCACGTCGGCGAGCGTCGCAAGGAACGCGTCGTCGTAGAGTTTTCCGCTTCCGGCGGAAAGCGCCTCTCCCGACAGTTTGAGCAATACCCGTTTATACCTTAATCCCGTTTCCATACAGATCCTTCCCCGGCACAGCGCACGGCGCGCCGGATTTGTTTTTCCTTCTCTCCTATTTTATCTTATTTTCACTCTTTTGTAAACCCCTTTTTTCGTATTTTTCGTGCGCCCGTACGCGTGCAAGGGCGGGAAACGCCAGGGGGCGGTTGCAAATTTCCTTGAAAACACGAAAAGAAAAGGCGGCACGGAGCGTGCCGCCTTTTCGGTTATTTCAGAGGGGTGCGGATCAGTTGCCGCCGACCATCTTCGCGACTTCCGCCGCGAGATCGTCCTCTCTCTTCTCGATGCCTTCGCCCTTGTCAAAGCGGATGCAGCCGGTCACTTTGATCGAGCCGCCGAACGCTTTCGCGGTGGCTTCAACGTACTTGGCGACCGTCATGGAATCGTCCTTGACGTAGCCCTGCTCCATCAGGCAGTTCGCCTCGTAGAACTTGCCCAGCCGCCCGGTGATGATGCCGTCCAGCACCTTCTGGGGCTTGCCCGCCATCTTGGGATCCTGCGCCATCTGCGCCATCAAGATCTCACGCTCGGAGGCGATGACGCTCTCGGGAACGTCGCTCCGGTTGACGTAGGGGGTGACGTAAGCCGCCGCCTGCAGCGCGATGTTCTTCGCGAATTCCGCAAAGCCGGCGTTGTTCTTCGCGTTTTCGTCCGCCTCGAACTTGATGATGACGCCGGTCGCGCCGAGACCGTGGATATAGGTGCTGACCAGACCGTCGACAATCACGAAACGGCGGATCGAAAGTTTCTCGCCCATCGTGAAGGTCTTCTCCTGCACTTCCTCTTCAACGGTCTTGCCCGAAGAAGTTTTGCAGGCGAGCAGAGCGGTCACGTCGGCGGGACGGTTCGCGATGATCGCGCCGAGCACCTCGCGGACGAACGCCCGGAAGGTCTCGTTCTTGGCGACGAAGTCGGTCTCGGAGTTGACCTCGACCATGGCGGTCACGTCGCCCTCGGTCAGGACGTCGACCAGACCGTCGGCGGCGATGCGGCTCGCCTTCTTCGCGGTCGCAGCCATTCCCTTTTCGCGAAGGACCTTGATCGCTTCCTCAAAATCGCCGTTGGCTGCGACCAGAGCGTTTTTGCAATCCATCATACCGCAGCCGGTCTGCTTGCGCAGTTCGGCAACGTCTTTTGCATTGATAGTAGCCATCGTTGTCTCCTTTTCCGCCTCGGTGTCCACGATCGCCTCGCCGCCCTTGCCCTCGATCACGGCGTCGGCAAGCGCGCCGGAGATCAGTTTCAGAGCGCGGATCGCGTCGTCGTTACCCGGAATGATATAGTCGGCGTCGTCGGGATCGCAGTTGGTATCAACGATCGCGATGACCGGGATACCGAGTTTCTTCGCCTCTTTGACGGCGTTGGCTTCCTTGCGGGTGTCGGCGATGAACACGGCGTCGGGGAGACGGTCCATGTTCTTGACCTTCTTCGCCGCTTCCTTCTTGGGGAGCAGGTTGAAGGTGCCGTCCGCCTGCATCTTCTCGAGTTCGTTCAGACGACCGATCGAGCGGCGAATGGTCTTGAAGTTGGTGAGCATACCGCCCGGCCACCGGACGTTGACGTAGTACATACCGCACTTGATCGCCTCTTCACGGATCGAGTCGGCAGCCTGCTTTTTGGTCCCGACGAAGAGCAGCGTGCCGCCCGCCTCGGAGAGGTAACGGACGTAGGTGTACGCCTCTTCAAACTTCTTGACCGTCTTCTGCAGGTCGATGATGTGGATGCCGTTTCTGGTGGTGAAGATGTACTCCGACATCTTCGGGTTCCACTTCTTGGTCGGGTGACCGAAGTGAACTCCTGCTTCCAGGAGTTGTTTGATGGAAATGCCGAACATTGTGTTTTCCTCCTAAAATAAAATGGTTTTCCGCCGCAAAAGGAACAGAACGTCCACCGTCCGGGAGAAACGGGCGGCACCGGGCGATCCCCACCCCTTTGCGTGAGAATTCGTGCCGAGGCACGGCGTTTATAATATCATATATTCTTTTGTTTTGCAAGAGTTTTTTTCGCTTTTTCGGTTCGTTCACAAAAAATTAACATCTCCGGCGTTTCTTTCGCTCTTCGCGGGGGGACGGAAGGGGTGGACAGCCGTCCGCGTCGACCAGGATCATGTCCTCGCCGATCTTTTTGATCCGGCACCAGGGGATCAGGGTTTTCTCGCGTTTCCCGAATCCGAGAAAGCCGGTGTCGCCCGACACGACGATCCCGGTGATGCGCCCGTCGCAGGGATCGAACTCGAGCGCGGTGACGCAGCCGATCCGTTTGCCGCACGCGACGTCGATCACGTCCTTTTCTTCAAAGCCCTCGGTGTTCACCGTCTGCACGGTCTTCCTCCTTCGGTCGGGTGTCGATCCCGCACGCGGACGCAAGAGGCGCCGCGTAGAGCGGGGCGCGGAACAGAAGCGGGCGGATCTCGCCGTAAGTCGGGGCGAACCGGGTTTCGGGCAGCGGGTTCTTCCCCTCTCCGCACTCGACGGTGAAGGCGGGGATCCCGAGCCGACCGACCGCCCAATCGGTTAATCCTCCGTACGCCGCCGCCCCCTCCGGAACGGCGGCGCGGTAGCCGGTCATCGCGGCGAACCGGGCGGCGACCGCCGCCTGCCCTTTGAGCGCCCTGCCGCCCGAGGTGAAGTAGATCTCGCGTCCCTGTGTGTGAAACGAAAGGATCATTGAGAGCGGAACCGAACGGACGAACCGGGCGAGCGCCGCGGTCTCGGGTTCGGACTCCGGATAGTCCCCGCTGTACCTTGTCGGACCCCCTCCGAGGACGCCGAGGGACGCTTCAACCCCCTTATACGCCCGAAACCCCGCGTCGTAGTTGTGGTTCAGGTCCACCCCCCTGGCGTTTGCCTGCCACGTCGAGACGTCCTCACTTCCTCCGTTCATGCGTCGGATCCGATCACAAAGAAACCCCGCGGACGGCAGCCCTCGCTCGCAGAGTTCCACCCCGTCGGGGTTGAGCGCGGGCACGATCCAGAGCGTCCGCATCGAAAGCAGGAACGCGGGATCCACGCCCTCAATCGAGCGTCCGGCGCGGTGTGCGGCAAGGAACTCGGTCAGAAAGCGGAGCAAAAACGCCGCGGTCATACCTTCCGCCCCGTGGTGCGCGCCGACGTAGAGCAGGGGGATCTCGCGTCCGAGGACCGAGCGGCCGAGCACGCCGCGCGAAAGCACCGGGTACTCCCCCGCCAGTTCGTCCAGTATCCGCCTCCGCGCCGCCTCGTCCGGTCGCCCCGGGATCTCTGTCATGTTCTCTCCCCCTTCGCTTTTTGTTCGAGTATATGCGAAACGACGCGGAGAGAGAACGCCCGCTTTCTGTCTATTGTCACGCCGACCGAAGGGAGGCATCTCGCGTTC
>CAMZBE010000147.1 GCA_947304475.1 uncultured Clostridia bacterium | reverse complement strand
TACGGATTGCAGTTGTTTGAAGAAATCGGGGTAACTCTTGGCGACCGCCCCGATCCCCCCGACCGTTCCGCCGAGGTTCGAGAGCAGCACCGCCGCCGCCATCACGATCCGGTGATCGTTGTGCCCGAAGAGCGGTTCGCACGGGCGGCGCGCGCCGCAGCCGACCGTGATCTCGTTCTCCCCAATCGTGACCTCGACGCCGCATTTCTGCAGTTCGGTCTTCATCGCCTGCCCCCGGTCGCTTTCCTTGATCGCGAGCCGCCGGGTGCCGGTAAACCGCCCGCCGTGACGAAGCGCGGCGTGGGCGAAGAGGACGGGGGCGAGGTCGGGGGTGTCCGTGAGGTCGATCTCCGCACAACCGCGATCCAATTTCGCGAGCAGGTCGGATATGCGGCGGTCGCCCTGCCGGCTTGCGGGATCGAGCCCCGCGACGTTGACGCCGAGCGAGAGGAAGGGCGCGGCGTTCGACCAGTCGCCCTCGACCGTCACGTCGTTCGGGCGGTAGGTTTGCCCGCCCCCGACGGAAAGCGTGGTTTCGTCGGTCCATTCCGCCCCGACGCCGAACGCGGCGAGGGCGGAGAGCGTCAGGTCGATATAACTCCGGCTTTCGACCGGCGGGAGCAGACGGATCGCGCTGTCACGTTCGAGCAGCGGGAGCGCGAAGAGCAGTCCGGAAACGAACTGGGAACTGACGTCCCCGGGGACGGTATAGTCGCCCGGCGTAAGGCTGCCCGATACGCAAACCGACGTGTCGGTTCGGGCAAGCGAAAAGCCCTTTTCCAGAGCCAGCGTCTCGTAGACCGAGAGCGGGCGGGCAAGCAGCGACGGGGCGCCCGAGAGGGTAGCGGTCCCCCCGGAGAGCAGACAGAGGGGAAGAAAGAAGCGCAGGGTGCTGCCGCTCTCGCGGCAGGGAAGCGCGGCGTTCTCCGCGTTTTTCGGATCGGTCCCGTACACGGTCGCAAGACCGTCCTTCAGGTCGATCTTCGCGCCGAGGGCGGAGAGGCAGTCGATGGTCGCCGACACGTCCTCCGACGGGGCGATCCCCGACACGCGGCTCACGCCGTCCGAAAGTCCCGCCGAGATCAGCAGGCGGTGCGCCATACTCTTGCTCGGGGGCGCCTTGACCGTGCCCGACGGCGTCGAGGGGGTGAAAATCGCCCTCATTTGCCGTCACCGATCAGAAGGTCCATCGCTTCAAGGTATCCATTCAATCCGTGCCCCGCGACCGTGGCGATACAGGCGGAGCGGATATAACTGACCTGCCGGAAATCCTCGCGGCTGGTTACGTCCGAGATATGCACCTCGACCGTCGGGATGCCCACCGCCTTGACCGCGTCGCAGAGCGCGACGCTGGTATGCGTGTAGCCGCCCGGGTTGAAGACGATGCCGTCGACGTCGCCGTACGCCATCTGGATCCGGTCGATCAGGTCGCCCTCGTGGTTGGACTGATAGAGCGTGACATCGACGCCGCGTTTTTCGGCGTGTTCCTTCACCATCCGGCACAGATCGTCGTAGGTCTCCTTGCCGTAGATCTCGGGTTCGCGGATACCGAGCATATTCAGATTGGGACCGTTCAGAACGAGCAGTTTCATTTCAGTTTCTCCATGATCGTAAGAGCGATATTTTCAGGTGTCGTATCGACCGGGACCGTCAGATCCGCCGCGCCCTCGTAGAGCGGACGGCGAACCGTGTAGAGTGCGCGTATCTTTTCGGCTTGGTTTGCGAGCGGGCGGTCGGAGGTGGGGAGCAGGTCGCCGAGCGGGCGGTCGAGGTAGACCAGCACGCCGTTTGCGCGGAGCGCCGCCAGGTTCTCTTCCCGCAGGATCGCCCCACCGCCGGTCGCGATCACTTTTCCGCCGGTATCCGAGACGTCGCGGATCACGGCGCTCTCGAGGTCGCGGAACGCGGGCTCGCCCTTCGCTTTGAAGATCTCGGTAATCGGAATCCCTGCGCGCCGGACGATCTCCTCGTCGGTATCGACCAGGGGACGACCGAGTTTGTCGGAAAGGATGCGCCCGACCGTGCTTTTGCCGGAGCCCGGCATTCCGATCAGGACGATATTCCGCTTTTCAAAGAGGAGTTCGGCGTAGATTTCTTCGGTCACGTCGTCCCCGATCGGTTTCCCCGTGAAGAGTTCCGCCGATTTCATCGCCTGCGCGACCAGCATATACAGTCCGTTTTCCGCCGGGATCCCGTGCTCGCGCGCGTCGAGCAGGAGTCGGGTGTTCAGCGGGTTGTAGATCGCGTCGACCACGCCCGTAAGGCGCGGGAAGCGCGACAGATCGACGGGCGACGATCCGGCGTGCGGGAACATCCCGACCGGCGTCGTGTTGATGAGGAAGTCCGCGTCGGCAAAGTCGCGGTACGCCGCCTCGTAGGTCAGGGCGCCGTCCCGTCCCGTCCGGCTGACGCGGATCGCGGTTTTCGCTTTCAGCGCCTTCGCCGCGGCGAGCGCCGCCCGGCTGGTGCCTCCGGTCCCGAGGATCAGGACGGTCGCGCCGGAAAGGTCGGGACGCATCCGGCGGATCAGGGCGATCAGTCCCCGGACGTCGGTGTTGTCGCCGTAGAGTTTCCCGCCTCGGATCACGATGGTGTTGACCGGGATCACGTCGGTCTTGTAGGGAATGGTCACGTTGATCCCGGCAAAGTCGCGCGCAGTTAAGAACACGCCGAGTTCCCCTTGCGGGATCTCGCGGAGTTCGTACGGGTACCTGCCGAGTTTTTCGTGGATC
The DNA here is from genome assembly GCA_947304475.1 of uncultured Clostridia bacterium. Lineage (GTDB taxonomy): Bacteria > Bacillota > Clostridia > Oscillospirales > CAG-272 > UBA1740. The sequence goes on along the minus strand of CAMZBE010000147.1, from coordinate 1,664 downwards.
TCGCGGGAAAAACTGTGCCCCAGTTTCTCCCCGATCAGTCCGTAGTTCATTTCGTTCCCCCGAGCCAGTCGGCGCCGAAGCGTCCGGCGAGGGCGTCGCAGAGCGCCAGAGCCGTCACGGCGTCGACGACGGCGCGCGCCCGGTGGACGATCGCCGGATCGTGGCGGCCGGGGATCGAGAGGTCCGCCGGTTTCCCGGTGCGAAGATCGACGGTCTTTTGCGGGATAGAGATCGAGGGGGTGGGTTTGACCGCGCAGCGGAACAGGAGCGGCATCCCGTTCGAGATCCCGCCGTTGATCCCGCCGTTACGGTTGGTCTCTGTGGCGATCCCGCCGTCCGACGGAACGAACGCGTCGTTCGCCTCGCTCCCGCGCATTCCGGCGAGGGCGAAGCCGTCGCCGAACTCGACGCCCTTGACGCCGGGGATCGAGAACAGAGCGTGGGAGAGCAGTCCCTCAAGCGTGTCGAACCAGGGTTCGCCCACACCCGCGGGCAGCCCGGTCACGGCGGTTTCGAGGATCCCGCCGACGCTGTCGCCGTCCTCCTTCGCTTTCAGGATCGCCGCTTGCATCTTTTCCGCCGCCGCCCCGTCGAGAACGGGGAAGGGACGGTCGGAAAGAGCCGACAGATCGGCGTCCAGGTCAGAAAACGCTCTGTCGGGGATATTGGCGAGCCGGGAGATATGCGTGCCGATTTTGATCCCGCGGAGTTCGAGCGCGGTTTCGGCAACGGCGCCCAGGGCGACCAGAGCCGCCGTCACGCGTCCCGAGAAATGCCCGCCGCCGCGGTAGTCGGCGAAGCCGCGGTATTTGACGAAACCGGTATAGTCGGCGTGCCCCGGGCGCGCCAGATCCCGGACGGCGTCGTAGTCGCCCGAGCGGACGTTTCGGTTCGGGATCAGGACGCAGAGCGGCGTGCCGGTCGTTTTGCCGTTGAAGACGCCCGAGACGATCTCGAACTCGTCTTTTTCGACGCGGGAGGTCGAGATCGCGCCCTGCGGACGGCGGAGAGCGAGTTTCTTTCCGATCGTTTCCGGATCGACCGGGATCCCCGGCGCCAGTCCGTCGAGAACGCCGCCGACGGCGGGACCGTGGCTCTCGCCGAAAATGGTCGTCAGGACGTTGGTTCCGAACGTGTTTTTCATGCTTTCACCACCGTTTCGATCTTCTCCCGAAGGGCTTCGGGAGAGAGGGAGATCTGTTTGCAGGCGCCGGGCTTTTCGACGGTGATCACCGTGATCTTGCCGCCCGCCGCCTTCTTGTCGTGCAGGAGCGCGGCGTAGACCTTTTCGGGATCCGCCGTGACGAAGGTCGGCAGTCCGAGCCGTTTCAAAACCGGGATCAGCCGCTCGCGCACGCCGGGCGCGCACATCGGGATCATACCGAGCGAAACGCACTCGCCGTGGAGCAGTCCGGTCACGCTCTCAATCCCGTGCCCGACCGTGTGTCCGAAATTCAGGATGCGGCGAAGCCCGCTCTCCTTTTCGTCCTCTTCGACCACGGCTTTCTTCACCGCGAGCGCCCGGGAGAGCGCCGTCGCGGGATCGCGTTCGGCGTCGCCTGACTCGTAGAGCGAGAAGAGCGCCGCGTCGGCGATCAGCCCCGCCTTCACGATCTCGGCGTGTCCCGCCGCGATCTGGCGCGGGGGCAGGGTGGAGAGAACGT
>CAMZBE010000146.1 GCA_947304475.1 uncultured Clostridia bacterium | reverse complement strand
TCAGCAGATCCCGGTCAAGCGAAACGACCTTCATTTCGGCGGGTTCGTAAACTTTCTTTTCGTTCATCGTCGTTTCTCCTTTTTTATCGCAGGTAGGCCAGGACCGGAACGTGGTCGGACGGGTACTTGCCGTCCGTATCGATGGGGTTGTCAACGACCGTGTAGTACACCGTGTCGAGATCGCCCTTGGTCAGGATATAGTCGAAGATCCACTCTTCCCGGATCGAGCGGGCACTTCTCACGGTGGTCCCGCCGACGTCGCCCTTGACGTTGGCTTCGGTGCAGGTCAGATCAAAGCCGTCGTCCTCGAAGAGCGCCATATTGACTTTGCCCTGACCGCCCTTATAATGCGAGTTCATATCGCCCAGAACGACCTGGTTGGGGTAGATCGCCCTCTGCGTTTCCAGCCACGCCAGCAGCGCGGCGATCTCGTAGCGGCGGAGTACGTCGTCCGCTTCGTGCCCGGATCCGGTGCCGCCGTAGTGCAGGTGCGCGCTGACGACGAGAATATTCTTCCCACTCGATTTCTCTTGCAGAACGGCGTAGTGGAAGATGCGGTCGATATCAGAGAGGTCCGGATCCGCACCCTCGGGATTGGGGACGGAGAGGTCGGAGGCGGTCTGCCGGAAGGTCTTGGTCCCCTCGGCGAGTTTGGTGAATTTGCTCGTTTTATAGAAGATCTCGTTCTTCTCGAAATCGTACCTGCCGGTATAGCCGCCCTGCAGACGGGTGTAGCCGCCCGACGAGGCGAGCGAATCAAGGGTGGCGTCCCAACCGTTTGATTTTCCCTGGTTGACTTCCTGCAATCCGACGATATCGGGGGATTCCGAGAGGATCGTTTCAGCGACCTTCGCGGGATCTCTGCCGTCCCAGCCGCTGTCGTAGACCTCGATATTGTAACTCATGACCGAGAGCAGCGGGGGGAGACTGTCGTCGGTGACGATCCGATAATATACGGGGGCGAAGATCGCTTTCTTATCCTCGGCGCGGTAGTACGACGTCGCGGGATAATCGACGGGCTCCACCGTCTGCACGAAATTCTTGCCGCAGGTCGCGTAAGCGTCGGCAAAAACGCAGTAAGCGGGGTTGCTGTTGCTCGTCCCCTGGTATTTCATCCGGTAGATATAAACGTATCGGTCGGACGCGATATCGGTATAGGCGATCCCGCCTTCTCCGTCCGACTGCGCCGTGTACAGTTTCATATCGTAACCGTTATCTTTATTGTCGGTCGCGCACAAAACCGAGACGAGGTTTCCGTCGATATAAAGGGAGGAGGTCAGGTAATATTCGGCGTCCGCGCCGCCCTTGACGGCGTCTACGTTGGTCACTTCCTCGTGGTACCGAATGCCGATCCGGTGCCAGCCCAGTTCGCAGCCGTTGTCTTCGTGATCGGGATCAAGCGCGACCGAGCCGCCGACGTGCGGGTAATTCGCAAATACGGAGGAATCGCCGCCGTAGGGCGGGACCATATTCGGGAAGAGTCCCGGATCCTCCGCCGCGACGGTCGAGAAGTTCCCCGCGTCCTCAAAGCCGCCGGCGGACTTGCAGGAACTGCCGGAAAGGTTATCGCAGGGGCTCCAGTAACAGAGGGGCTTGTTTTTCGACAGATCTTCGTTGCCGATGGTCGACACCACGTAGGGTTTGTTCGAGGCGTTCAGTCTGTTCAGATGTTTGTTGAACAAAACCGAATACTCAACGTACAGATCGTTGCCCTCGGGATTCTCCTGCGTCGGATGAAAGGTTTTCGCCCCCGACTGCAGCACGTCGGTATAGATGTTCCGTTTGTCCTCGATCTTCGCGGAGGAACTGGTCGTTCCCGATTTTTTGCCGATGGCTTCCTGCACCTTTTCGCCTTCGCCGCGGTTGATCGCGTATGGATTGGTTTTCACCGCGTTGGAATAGCGGGTTCCGGATCCGTCGGTCACGAAAGCGCGAACGTAGATCCACCCGCAGAACTCGTTCTGCGGGATATTGATCATCTTGGCGGCGATCCACCAGCGCCCGTCGGGTGCAGGGATCGTTTTTCCGTCGGCGACGATTGATGAGTGCGCGGCGGTCGCCTCGATCACGTAGCAGCCGTCTGCGCCGACCTCGGGCTCTTGAACGTTTCCGTAACTCTCAAACGAGAAGACGAAGCCCGCCTTGGTATAGTCGAGCGATCCGATCGTAAAGACGAACCGGATCTCGGTCTTCGGATGCGCGACCGCGAAATTCGCGGACGACTGGTATCCGAAATCCTGAATTTCCTCGGGTTCCGGCTCCGGTTCCGGCTCCGCCGCCGCGACCGGCAGGATCGCCGCGAACGCAAGCGTCAGCATTGCAAAAACGAGTAAAAGCGACAGAAGTCTGTTTTTCATTGGTTTCTCCTTTCGGGTGGAAATCGCTTGCCCGGTCGGGCGGGATCGCGGAACGTCCCGATCACGTCGCTGCCCGGTCCGAAACGTTCCCGTTGATTTGATTGTACTCCATTTTTTGAAAAAAAAGCAAGAAAAAATCATATTCCGAAAACAAAAATAGCGATATGCACAAAAACAAAATGAAATAATTGTGCAATTGGGCGATACGGCGTTTAGAGAAAAGAAGGTAGAAAAGTAAATATGGATGCTTTTTTCTTCCGAATAATCGGCGTTGACAAATGCCCCGCCGGGATCCCGTATGAGATCCCGGCGGGGGTATTATTGAGTAATAATTAGTTTGGCGCATACCAAAAGAGTTTTGCTTTTTGCAGACGGCGACAGGGCAAGTTTCCGGAAGAAAGTAGTTAGAACATAAAAAACGATTTATACTATGTGCGCTCCCTTACTTATCATATCCAATGCGTTCTTCAGTTTTTATCTGCTTTGAAAGTTCCTAACCTAATAAATCGTTTATTATTTTTTTAAAAACAAAACGAATGATTGATTTTTTGCCGTTCTTTTGTTATAATCAAAATAAACGATTCTGAATGGGGAAATCGTGTAATATAGAAACAAAAAATTAAGGGGGATAATATCATTGAAGAGAGGCAGTTGTTTAGCAGAGCAAGATTGTCAAGAAACCCATATTGAGCTGCAATTGTACGCGAAACGAGTAGTATTCTTTCTTGACTAAAAGGAGCGCATTCATGAATAATCAAGTGCTATTACCAATCACAGACCAAATCCCTTTTCGTGCATTTCAAGTGCGCGGATTTGAAGCAGCGATATTGTTTGCGACGGACAAGAACGGCGAAGAGTTTTTTTACAATACGGCAATAAATTGCTATTTACGCCACAGCAAGACAAGATCTATGCTGTTTGATTTTACCTGTGAATATACCCCTTGGTTTTATCTTCAAGATTTATTCTGCACCTTCACGCACGTATTTGATCCGGACGATGTGACATCAGATGGAATTATATCTCGTGTAAAAACATATTTAGAGCACGGCGTCTATGTATCCGGGCTTTTCAATGAAAAGTTCATTCCCCACAAAAAAGCATATTTAAAAAAAAACTTTGAACACAGTTTTTTGGTTTATGGTTACAATAACGCCGAACAACTCTTCTATGCGATCGGCTATACGGACAACCGACGTTTTGAGTTTTACACAATAGACTTCGCGGATTTTGCAAAAGGTTTTCTTGGTTTAAAGGAATGCCGATTCTATTTATACTATCGTAATAAGAATCAACCGATTTCCTTAAATATCGAAACAATTTTTTACGAATTAGAGGATTATTTGCGTTCGGACTATACCATACACAACGCAGTTGGAAAGGATGAGAATGACTACTATGGCATTCACGCAATGAAAGCTTTATGGTTTTATATCAAAATCTCTGTTTACAGAGGTCGCAATCTAGATATTCGTTACAGTCGTTTCTTCTTTGAACATAAAGAATGGATGATGAAACGGCTCTCTTATCTGCACGACAAGGGTTTTATCAAAGACTATTCGGAAAGATACTCTGTTGTCGTTCAAAAAGCCAAGATAATGCACCTTTTGTTTTTGAAGTACAATTACACAAAAAAAACCGAGATCATTGAATCTATTCTTCAAATTCTGAATGAAGCAAATCAGTTGGATGAAGAGGTGCTGTTTGACGTGTACGACGAATTGAAAGCACGAATCATTCAAGAGAAAAAGACGAGGTTCTTGTATGGATAAAATACTTCTTCCTATTGAAACCTCCCCGTTTTTCCTCTCGGACTTTGACAGGATAGGTTGTGTCAATATCATTCGTGCGCAGGCGCGTGCAACGGGGAAAGACGTCACTCCCTGGCTTATCGGGCAGATGGCAAATCTTCAACTCAAAGCGGATCTGTTTAACGATAACAATCCGAATCTTACCGTTCGGTATTCCAACCAGAAAGTCTTTTTAAAAAAATACTATCAATCGGATAATCGGCTGCCCTTCTGGGACCGTCAAACGGTTCTGAATCT
>CAMZBE010000145.1 GCA_947304475.1 uncultured Clostridia bacterium | reverse complement strand
CTTTTATTCTTCGCATACATTCGAGCAAACGAATGTTTCGGGGGTGCGGGTGTGAAACGGTTTCTCTTTTTTCTTTTGTCGGTTGTTCTGTTCATTTCGTCTGTTCCTTTTGCGTCGCTCGCGTCGGAAGACGAATCCGACGGCGCACTTGTCGCCCCGACTGCGGGGAGTATGGAGATTGACGCGCGCGGCGCGATCCTGATCGAGGCGTCTACCGGTACGGTTCTTTTCGAGCAGAACGCAGACCAATCCTTTCCGCCGGCGTCTGTCACGAAGATCATGACGCTCCTGCTCGTTGCGGAGGCGCTTGATGCCGGACGTTTTACCTTGAACGATCCCGTAACGGTCAGCGAATATGCCGCGTCTATGGGCGGCTCGCAGGTGTTCCTTTCCCCGGGCGAGACCTTTTCAGTCGAAGAGATGATCAAATGTACGGTCATCAGTTCGGCAAACGACGCTGCCGTCGCGCTTGCAGAGTTCGTTTCGGGGAGCGAAGAGGCGTTCGTATCCGAAATGAACCGCCGCGCCTCGGAACTAGGTATGACAGGCGCGCATTTCGAGAACGCGACCGGGCTTGACGATACGACGTCCGATCACCGATGCAGCGCGCGTGATATAGCCCTGATGTCCCGGGCGCTGATCTCTCACAAGATCGTTCTCAAATACAGTTCGACCTGGATGGACAGCATCCGGAACGGGGAATTCACGCTCTCGAACACGAACCGGTTGATACGGTTTTATCAAGGAGCGATTGGATTGAAGACAGGTTCGACATCAAAAGCAAAGTTCTGTCTTTCCGCCGTGGCGGAGCGGAACGGTATGACGCTTATCGCCGTGGTAATGGGTTCGCCGAGCCGGGATATTCGCAACGAAGAGACCAAGCGTATGCTTGACTACGGTTTTGCGAACTACGCACTTTTCAAGAAAGAAGAAACGGAGTTACCGTCGCTGCGTACTGTCGGCGGAAAGATCGACGCGTGTCGCGTCGGGTACGCGGAATTCTCTGCGGTCGTCGGACGCGGTGAAAGCGCAAAAATCGAGACGGAGATCGTACTTCCCGAGACCATAACGGCGCCGATAAGGGAAGGGGACGTCGTCGGGAAAGCGGTTTTCCGTTCGGGCGATCGCGTCGTCGGCGAGGTACCGGTTAAGGCTCTTGAGAACGTCGGGAAGATTACGTTCCCCTCACTTTTGACCAAAATTCTCCGCGCACTTGTTCTGGGTTGATCAAGGCGTGAAAATCATAGCGAAAACCGCGTAAATCTATTGCTTTTTGAAAATGCGTGATGTATAATGAAACTGTTAAAAGTTATTTGGGAGGAAAAAATGTCTGTCAAAGTTAATACCGATTATCTCGCCGGCTTTATCCGTGACGACGAGATCTCAAATCTTCGACCATATCTGCGCGCCGCGCAGAAGACGCTGCTCGAAGGGAAAGGCGCCGGGAACGATTATCTCGGTTGGGTGACGCTGCCCGACGATTACGACCGCGAGGAGTTCAAACGAATCAAAGCGGCGGCGCAGCGGATTAAAAAGAGTTGCGATATTTTCCTGGTCCTCGGGATCGGCGGATCGTACCTCGGTGCGCGAGCCGCGATCGAGTTTGTCAAATCACCGCTCTATAACGCGCTTGATAAGGACACACCGGATATCTATTTCGCGGGTAACAATCTGAGCCCGACCGCTCTGACCGAACTGCTCTCGATCTGCAAAGGGAAGGATCTTTGCGTCAACGTTATCAGCAAGTCGGGGACAACGACCGAAACCGCCGTTGCGTTCCGTATCTTCAAGGATCTTCTGGTCAAGAAGTACGGCGAGGACGGTGCGCGTACGCGCATTTTCGCTACGACCGATAAGTGCCGCGGCACACTGAAAGCCTATTCCGATAAATCGGGCTTCGAGACATTCGTCGTGCCGGATAACGTCGGCGGTCGTTTCTCGGTTCTGACCGCCGTCGGTCTTCTTCCGATCGCGGTTGCCGGGATTGATATCGACGAACTGATGCAGGGCGCCAAAGACGCAAAAGAGGCGCTCGCGTCTCCGTCTTTGAAAAAGAACGACGCTCTGAAGTACGCCGCGATCCGCAATATTCTTTACCGCCGCGGTAAGAACGTCGAAGTTCTGGTCGGGTACGAACCTTATATGCTGATGTTGAACGAGTGGTGGAAACAACTCTTCGGCGAGAGCGAAGGCAAGGACGGGAAGGGAATTCTGCCCGACTCTGTCATCTTTTCAACCGATCTTCACTCGCTCGGTCAGTACGTACAAGACGGACAGCGGATGCTTTTCGAGACCGTCGTTTCGGTCAAAGATCCGGGCGCTGCCTACGAGATCCCTTACGATCCCGAGAATATTGACGGTCTGAACTTCCTTGCAGGAAAACAATTCGACGAAGTGAACAAGACGGCGATGATCGCGACGCTGCTCGCCCATACCGACGGCGGGGTGCCGAATACTTTGATTGAAGTGAAGGACAGATCTCCCCGCTCGCTCGGCTATCTGTTCTATTTCTTCGAGTTTTCGTGCGCGATCTCGGGCTATCTGCTCGGCGTCAATCCCTTCAATCAGCCCGGCGTCGAGTCCTACAAGAAGAATATGTTCCGCCTTCTCGGCAAGCCCGGATACGAGAAATTGGATATCAAACTTAAAAAGAGATCGTAAAGGAAATGTGAATAATTCGATTTACCCTTGTTTTTTTCACCCGTATCGTGTATAATGGAATTGGTGGACAAAACAACTTTCAGGAGGTAACACAATATGGTTCAATTGATCATCGGCGCCAGAGGATCGGGGAAGACCAAACATCTGATCGAACTTGTCAATGATGCTGCATCTGCCTCGAAGGGCTCCGTTGTCTGTGTCGAATACGGTAACACGCTGAATTTTGACGTCACTCACAAGGCACGGTTGGTCGATACGACCGCGTTCGCGATTTCGAACGCCGACGCTCTCTACGGCTTTATCGCCGGACTTGCCGCGAGCGATCACGACATTACCCACATTTTCGTCGACGCCGCGATGAAGATCTGCAACTACGACATCGCCGCCGTCGAGTATTTGGTCGGGAAGGTCGCGAAACTTGCGGAGAACTACGAGTTCAACCTGATCATGACCATCTCGGCGAACCCCGACGATTGCTCGGAGACGCTTCGCAAGTACATGTGATTTTCACAGGAATCGTATTCCGTTCATATCTTGATATCGGAGTCCGCTCGGGCTCCGATATCATATTTTCAGGAGTGCGATATGGCTGAAAACAGAGGTATTTGCGGGCAGGCAGGCGGACAGGGACGCGAAACGGTATGTATCGACACCTATCGGGTGCTCGATTCTTCGCGTGATCGGGACTGTTACGAGGACGTACGTGTCTATCTGACGCCCTTCGGACAGGAGATCATCAACGGGACTTGCAACGTCCGCGTTCGGGGATGCGAGGTCGCGTGGTGTAACGTCGCGATCGATCCGATCCAATTCAACTGCGGCTTCTATCAACTGACGGTTCGTTATTACATTCTTCTGACGCTCGAGAGTTGCATGGGACAGGGAAGAGCGCAGGAATTCAACGGATTTGCCGTTCTCGAAAAGAGATCCGTCCTCTACGGCGGCGAGGGTGACGTGAAGGTTTATTCGAGTTCGGAGGGTTCTTCTTCTTGCAATTTCAACCCACGCGACGCAGGGAACATCTCGCCCGTCGGAGTGGTCGAGACCGTCGATCCGGTCGCCCTTTCGGTCAAAGTGTGCGACAAGAATTTGATGAACGGATGCTGCTTCTGCACCTGCGACCAGATCCCGCAGGAACTGACGGCGAACTCTGTCGGGGATCTCGTGGATCCCGAGGACGGAAACCGGCTCTTCGTCTCTCTCGGCATCTTCTCAGTGTTACGTCTGCAGCGCCCGGCGCAATTGCTGGTCAGTGCGTCGGATTACAGTGTGCCGGATAAGGAATCGGTGCCGGTCGAGGAGAGCGATCCCTGCAAACTCTTCCGCTCGATGGCGTTCCCGTCCGGGGAATTTTCGGGCACAAACTGCGCGGGACAGAACACCGGGGCGGGTACCCGTCCTCTCCAGTCGGATCGCGGCTGCGGATGCCGGGGCTGAACCGAATACCAAACCGGGAGCGGAATACCGCTCCCGATCGATTTATCTTGACTTTTTTTCTTTCTTCATTTAGAATGGAAACAGAATATAAAAAAAGGACGGTAAACGACTTGAAAAGGTTCGTCAGTATCGTTTCAACTATAGCAATTCTGTTTTTGCTGTTCCCGGGGCTTCTCTCATGCAAGCGGGAAAATCCGACCTCTGAGACGACAGCAATTGATTCCACGACCGCCGTTATCACGACGGCTGAACCGGAACCCGAGATCCCCGCCGAATACCGGGGGCACGATATCGTCGATGGGACATATTCG
>CAMZBE010000144.1 GCA_947304475.1 uncultured Clostridia bacterium | reverse complement strand
CAGCAACCAAAACACACAAAATCAACGAAGAGATCACCGAGAAGGAAGTTCGTCTTGTCGGAGTGAACCAGGAAGCGCTCGGCGTTATGCCGCTTGAGCGTGCGCGTCAGTATGCCGTTCAGAACGGCGTTGATCTCGTTCTGATCGCACCGACGGCAACCCCGCCGGTTTGCCGCGCCATGGACTATGGTAAATACTGCTTCGAGCAGACCAAGAGGGAAAAGGAAGCCAAGAAGAAGCAGCAGACCATTAAGGTCAAGGAGGTCCAACTCTCCTGCCGTATCGACGTTCACGACTTTGAGACGCGCGTCAACCAGGCGAAGAAGTTCCTGTCCGGCGGGGATAAGGTGAAGGTCGTTCTTCGCTTCAAAGGACGCGAGATGACGCATCAGGAGATCGGACGCGAGGTGATCGCCAGATTTATGGAAGCAGTCTCCGCAGAAGGATCGAACGATAAGGCGCCGACTCTTGACGGTCGGTTCATGTCGGTCGTGCTTTCGCCCGTGAAAAAGTAACCCCGGTTATAGATTCAGTTTTTGAATTTCTATGATAGAATAAACGATAAGGAGAAAAGCAATGGGAAAAATCAAAACGCATAAAGCGTCCGCCAAAAGATTTGGTGTGACCGCGACCGGAAAGGTCAAAATGAACCACTCGCAGCACAGACATAACCTCGGTCTCAAGACCGCGAAGAGAAAAAGAAACCTTCGCAAAGGCGCCATTCTCAGCCCCTCTATGAGCGCCACCGTCCGGACGTTGATCCAGAAGTAAGACCGCATATTGAGAATTATTCAGGAGGACAGAAGATAAAATGGCAAGAGTTAAAGGCGCAATGATGACGCGCAAAAGAAGAAAGAGCGTTCTGAAAGCAGCGAAGGGATACTGGGGAGCAAAGAGTAAACACTTCAAGATGGCGAAGCAGGCCGTCATGAAGAGCGGCAACTACGCTTTCGTCGGCAGAAAGGCGAAGAAGAGAGACTTCCGCCGTCTGTGGATCGCCCGTATTTCCGCGCAGGCAAAAGTCTGCGGGATGAACTACTCGACCTTGATGCACGGACTTAAGGTCGCCGGCGTCGAACTGAACAGAAAGATGCTTGCGGAACTCGCCGTTTCCGATAAGGAAGCGTTCGCCGCCATTGCCGAAAAGGCAAAGGCAGCCCTGTAAGAAATCGCGTCCCCCGTGCGGGGACATCGACACGCAAACCGATCATGAAAAGCCGATCGGTTTGCGTGCTTTTTACATATCGGAGTTTTTTTGAAAAAAACGAAATTGCCCCTTCTCGTTCTAATTGAACCGAAGCAAAAGCGATAGATAAAATAGGGCAGAACACGACATGGGAAGAACACGGTCACAGTACGGAAAGGAGACGATTTTATGAAACGAATCACGTCGCGTAATAATCCCGAAACGATCTTTATCGCGTCTCTCCAAACCAAAAAAGGACGAGAAGGAAGCGGACTGTTTTTAGCGGAAGGAGAGAAACTATTCCGCGAAGCGGCATCCAAACGAAACGGTTCTTCGATCGACCGGATCTGTCTTATGGAGAGCGCAGCGGACCGTTATCTGCCGCTCGTATCCGACCTGCTCGGGGAGGAGTTTATCTTTTCGGATAAGACGGTCGTTCTTTCCGATCCCGCGTTTGAAAAGATCACGTCAGAAAAATCACCGCAAGGCGTTATATCTGTTCTTAAAAGTATTGACTTTTCTGAAAAATATATTAAAATAGATAAGAAGGGGTTCGGCGTTTTTGACCGTTCCCGTATCCTTGCGCTCTTTGACGTGCGCGATCCCGGCAACCTCGGCGCGATCATCCGGAGTGCCGTCGCATTCAATGTAACCGACGTCGTGCTTTCTTCCGATTGCGTCGAATTTACCAATCCGAGGGTCGTTCGTGCGGCGATGGGCGGGATCTTCTCGGTCCGGTTTCACATCGTAAACGATTTCGGATCCTTCGTCACCGCTGCCCGGAACGCCGGAAGGCGGGTTTTCGCCGCCGAACTGCGCGAGGGAGCAAAGCCGATCGACGTGATAGGACTAACCCGAGACGATATCATCGTGATCGGAAACGAGGGACAAGGCATACCGTTTGAGATCTCGGCGCTCTGTGACGAAAGCCTCTTTATTCCGATCTCCTCTGCGTCCGAGTCGCTGAACGCTGCGGTCGCCGCGTCGCTCTTCCTTTGGGAACAATCTAAAGCGGGGATCTGATCCCCGGAAAGGAGACGAGATGGAACCGAACGTGAAATCCGTTTGGGTTGGTCTTTGTCTAACGCCTGCGTCTCACTCGATCTCCTGCCTTACGAAGGCGTTTTCGTCCCCGGACGAGATCTATTCGGCTGACGACGAAAGCATCGCAGAGGCACTCGGCTCGCACAAGCGCGATATCCGGCGTCTCTGCCGCCGTGACCTGTCGGAAGCGGAAAAGACGATCGCGTTCTGCTCGTCTCACAACGTATCGATTCTGACCTGGTTCGACGATGCGTATCCCGCCTCTCTCCGGGAGATCGACAAGCCGCCCGCGATCCTGTTCGTTTCGGGAGACCGTTCGCTTCTGAACGATCCCAGGAAGGTCGCTATCGTCGGCACCAGAACGCCGAGCGATTACGCTGCGAGAATGACGTTTGACGTTGCGACAGATCTTGCTGTTTGCGGCGCCGTCGTCGTCAGCGGCATGGCGTACGGGATCGACGGCGTTGCCGCCGCCGGCGCGATGGCAGCCGGCGGGAAAACAATCGCCGTTCTCGGATGCGGGCTCGATATCACGTATCCCGCCAAGCACGTAAAACTCCGTAAAGAGATCGAAAAGAACGGACTTCTCGTCAGCGAGTATCCGCCCGGTTCTCCTCCGGAACGCTTTCATTTTCCCGAACGCAACCGCATCATCAGCGGTCTTTGTTCGGGTGTATTCGTTGCCGAAGGAACGCTCTCGAGCGGCGCGATGATCACGGCAGAGTATGCGGAGAAACAGGGAAAACACCTCTTCGCCCTCCCCGGTCGGCTGGACAGTCCGCTTGCCGAAGGACCGATCAAACTTATGAAGGAAGGCGCGCGTCCGGTCTCCTGCGCCGACGATATTCTCTCGAAACTCGAGTCGGAAGCACCCGGAACCTTCGATCTGTCGCTTCTTTTGACCGAACGGATGATCCCGGATTTCGACGCGGCACTCAATCGCTACGCCGTGGCGCTCTCACCCGGTAAAGCCGGCGGATACGCTCCGCGCGCCCAACGGGCGATCGAACCGTTCGTAAACGAAACGCCGTCGCCCGATTTGTCCGCTTGTTCCGACGTCGAGCGTACCGTTTACGACGCACTTGAAACACCCCGCACTCCCGACGAACTCTCGACGTCAGGTCTCGGCGCCCCCGAGATCCTCGCCGCGCTGACGACGCTCGAAATCGTCGGATTGATCCGCTCTTTGCCCGGCGGACGGTACGAAAGGGCAAACTGAAAGAAATCTACTACGTCCGAATGATCGGATAGCAACAACGAAAGGATCCGGACCGGTTCCGGAAAATGAACATGGCAAATCTCGTAATCGTGGAATCTCCCGCAAAAGCATTGACGATCAAGGGCTATCTTGGCTCCGGCTATAAGGTCGTCGCGTCGATCGGACACATTCGCGATCTCCCCAAGAGTTCGCTCGGCGTCGATATCGACCATCATTTTGAACCGCATTATATCAACATCCGCGGCAAGGGCGACGTGATCCGCCAGTTGAAAAAAGAGGCGAAAAGCGCGTCGAAAATCTTTCTTGCGACTGACCCGGACCGCGAAGGTGAGGCAATATCCTGGCATTTGGCACAGACGCTCGGCATACCCGAAGACAAGGCGTGCCGCGTCTGCTTCAACGAAGTGACGAAAAATGCCGTTAAAACGGCGATCCGCGCCCCCCGCAAGATTGATCTTGATCTCGTGAACTCGCAGCAGGCGCGCCGCATCCTTGACCGGATCGTCGGGTATAAATTAAGCCCGTTTCTTTGGAAAAACGTAAAGAGCGGTCTTTCCGCCGGACGCGTGCAGTCGGTTGCAACCAGAATGATCGTCGACCGTGAGAACGAGATCCGGGCGTTCGTTCCGCAGGAATACTGGACGATTGACGTTAAACTCTCCACCGATTCCTCCGACACGCTCGACGCACGTTTTTACGGCAATAAGAAGGGAAAGATCGCTCTCGTCTGTCAAGCGGACGCGCAAAAGATCGCAGACGCCGTAAAGAACGGTCAGTTTACCGTGCTGTCGGTCAAGCGCGCGCAGAAGGTTAAACAGCCCGCCGCCCCCTTCACGACCTCGACGATGCAGCAGGAAGCCGCGAAGAAACTCGGTTTCCAGTCCAACCGGATCATGAAGGTCGCACAGGAACTGTACGAAGGGATAGATCTCGGCGCGGAACTCGGCGGCTCCTGGGGCAACAGCGATACCTCT
>CAMZBE010000143.1 GCA_947304475.1 uncultured Clostridia bacterium | reverse complement strand
GCCTTCGTGGAGATGGATCCAACGTCGATGCCGAGGAACGCGTTCTTTTTGTTCTTTCTGTCGAGCGCCTTTTCCGAGTTGTCGGCGTAGTAGCGGGCAAGGATCAGGATCAGTGTCGTTTTCGCAAATTCCGACGGTTGAAAGGTCAGAGGACCGAGCGCGATCCAACGCTGTGCCCCGTTTCCGGCGATACCGACGGCGAGCACCGCGAGGAGCAAAAGGATCGAGACGGCGTAGAGCGTCGGCGCGATCTCGTACCAAAAGCGTGAGGAAGCCAGAAGCGTGAGCATCATCACCGCGACGCCAAGCACGAGCCATACGAGCTGTCGTTCTATGAAATAATATCCGTTTTGATAACGATTTTCAGCGTAGGGGAACCCCGCTGAGAAGATCGTGACGGTGCCGGCGGCGGCGAGCAAAAGGATCAGAAGCAGAAGCGTCAGATCGATCCCGCGTACCGTCCGGTGAAAGAGTTGGACGCCGTTTTGTCGGAACGAGGGAAAAAGAGAGCGTAGAAAGGCGGATTTCTTTCGGTCTGACTGCATTTGCTTCCTCTTTTCAGAACAAAAACAGATAGGCGAACATCGAGGCGAGGGCGGTAAAAGCGGAAAAGAGTGCGACGATTGAAGGTTCGTTCCAACCGAGCGCCTCGAAATGATGATGGATCGGCGCAATTCGGAAAAGGCGTCGTCCCTTTGTGATCTTGAAGAACGCGACCTGAAGGATGACCGACAATCCTTCCAGAACGTAGAGCGAACCGGCAAAGAGGATCAGAAGCGGATCTCCCGCAAGAAAACTGCATCCGGCGAGCGCAGCGCCGAAAAAGAGCGAGCCTGTGTCGCCCATAAAGACGCGTGCGGGATGGTAGTTGTAGAGAAGAAACCCGGCAGCGCCGCCGAAGATCGCCCCCGCAAAGAGCGAGAGCGACTCGGAGAGCAATCCCGCACCGACAAGTCCGAAGAAACCCGCGAGGATCGCCGCGTCTGACGACGCAAGACCGTCGATCCCGTCGGTGAGATTGGCGCAGTTGACGATCCCGACGAGCAGGAAGGTCGAAAACAACCAGAACAGGAGATCGGAACGAAGGAACGCGGGAAGACGGGAAAGATCGGGACGGAAACCGAAGATCGCGAGAAGCGAAAGATAAGCCGCCGCCGCAACCGATTGCAAAAAGAGTTTTTGCTTCGGCGTCAGCCCATCGTTTCGCTTGTGGCGGAACTTCGCCAAATCGTCGACGATCCCGATCCCTCCGTTCAAAGCGGAAAAGAGAAGCGTCAGAAGAAGGAACGTGACCGAGCGGCTCGTAGCGAATCCTTTGAGGATAAAACAACCGACCGATACAGAGAGCAGGATCGGCAGAACGAAGCAAAGCCCGCCCATCGTGGGCGTTCCTTCCTTTTTCATATGCCAACGAGGCCCGATCGCAAGGATCTTTTGCCCCATTTTCTTTTCGATCAGGACGGGGATCAGGAGTTTTCCGGTCAGTACCGTGCCCGTAAAACAGAACAGGGCGGCGAGAAGAAACCAAAATCCGACGTTCATTCCGTTCGGTCGCCATAGGGCGACGGATCCTTTCCGCGGTCAGACGTCCGCTTGTTTGAGTAGAGGAAGGAGGCGTTCGAGCGCCAGCGCGCGGGAGCCCTTGATCAGTACGACGTCTCCCGGATGCAGTCGTTTTCGTAAAGCCGCCGCAAGAGCGGGAAGATTGTCTTGTGAGTACGCTTCGATATGTTGTTGAGAAAAGCCCGCGTCGCTCGCACCGACGCCGTATTCTTTGGCTTTTTCGCCGACGCAGAACAGACGGGCGGGGGAAAGCGCCGCTACGTGCCGTCCGATTTCCCGGTGCAACGCGATTGTTTGCTCCCCGAGTTCGAGCATATCCCCAAGCACGAGGAATAATCGACCTCGGTACCGTTTGAGATCGTCGAGCGCCGCCTTCGTCGGTTCCGGAGACGCGTTATAGCAGTCCAGGAGCACGGTTACCCCGCCGACCTTTTCGGTTTGGCGGCGAAGAGCCGGCAACGGGAGCCGTTCCAGTCCTTTTCGCGTGACTTCACGGTCGACGCCGAGGTGTTCGCAGACGGCAAAACCGAACGTCGACGCGGTCAGCGTCGGCGTGTCCGACGAGGGAAGAAGCACGCGCGCAAGCGTTTGGTTCGGTCCCGTAAACGTGACGACGGGTTTCCCGTTTTCTTCTGCAATCTTTTTCGCGGTATAAGTTCCGGGTATCAACGGATCGACCGAAACGCTGCAAGTTCGGACGGGAAGCGTTCCGACCGTTTTCCCGAGAAGTCGATCGTTTGCCGGATAGAACAGGGTTCCGTCCCGTTTCATACCGTCTGTGATCTCGCACTTTGCGCGTCTGATCGCGTCGACCGAACCAAGACGTCCGAGGTGGGCGGAACCGATCGCCGTGATAACCGACAGATCCGGTTTTACCAAGCGCGACAGACGTGAGATCTCGCCTGGACCTCGCATACCGAGTTCCGCGATCAGATACGCCGTTCCGGGCGTCATGGATAAAAGCGTAAGGGCGACGGCAAGATCGGTGTTTCCGTTCCCTTCGGTGCAGGCGACGGGGAAGGCGGAAGAGAGGATCGACGTCAGTGCGACGCGCAAGGTCGTCTTTCCGTAACTGCCGGTGATCGCGACGGTTTGGTGCGGGATCGCGTCTGCATAGGTTGAGGCGGCGCGAAAGAGCGCGGTCATCGGATCCGAAACGGTCAGTACGCGCGGATCGTTACTTTGACGACGGGAGAGAACGAGCGCCGCGCCGCGTACAAACGCGTCCGGAATATACGCAGAGCCGTCCGTTTTTTCGCCCGGTAACGCAAGGAAGAGATCTCCGGGCAAAATCTCACGCGAATGACTTGAAATCCCCGTGATCGGAAAGCAACCGACGTTGGAAGGGAAACCGAAGAGAGCGGGATCGATTGGGACGCCGGTTTTAATTCGCACGTTCGGCTTCCTCCATAGTATGACCGTTCCGTCTCTCTTCAAGCGCGCGACGTACGATTTTCTTTTCGTCAAATTCGCGCACGCCGTTTGCCGTGATCTCGTAGGTCTCGTGTCCTTTGCCGACCAGGAGGATCAGGTCGCCTGGTTTCGCGGTTTCGATCGCGTAGCGGATCGCCCTTTCACGATCGACGATGACGCGGCGTTTCTCGGTTCGCTTCATCCCGGTAAGGATCGCCGAAATAATCTTTTTCGGATCCTCGTTCCGGCTGTTGTCGCTCGTGACGACGGTAAAATCGGCGAGTTCCTCCGCCGTGCGTCCCATTTCACTTCGCTTTCCCGGATCGCGGTCGCCACCGCATCCGAACAGCAGGACGATTCGTTCTCCCGGGCGTCTGAACGCGCGGACAGAAAGCAGAAGCGTGCGAAGAGCCGCTTCGGTGTGCGCGTAGTCGAGGAAAATCGTAAACGGGAACCCTTCCGTGTCAATCTTTTCCATTCTGCCCCTGACAGTCTGGAGGTTTGAGAGCGACCGGAACGCACTTTGCGAACCGACGCCGAGACTGCGCGCCGCCGTCAGCGCAAGCATGGAGTTTTCGACCGTGAAAGCGCCCGGGATCGGCACCGATACGGGAAAACTGCCCTCGCTCGTCAGATAGTCGTAGGATACGCCGTCTGCACCGTGCAGAAGCGTTCCGGTCGCCCGCACGTCGCAGTCCGGAAGATCGCCGCAAATAATCCGGCGGCAGGACAGCCCGTCAAGCAACAGATCCGACCAGGGGGAGTTCCCGTTGACGATCGCGGTCCCGGTCTGCCTGAACAGAATCTTTTTCGCGAGCAGATATGCGTTCATCGTCTTATGATGATCGAGATGTTCCGGAGAAAGGTTGGTGAAGATCGATCGGGAGAAGAAGAGCGGCGCGACGCGGGACGCCGTAAGGGCTTGCGAGGAGACCTCGATCACGACGTGCGTGATTCCGGACGCTGCCATTGCCGCAAGCAGCGGATAGAGCGTCAGGGAGGGCGGAGTCGTCATGGTTGCCGCTTCCCCCGTGCGAAACCCGTCGAATGCGTCTTCGTTTCCCCGCGTACCGCGGTATCCGGTCGTCCCGATCAAGCCGCAGGCGATTCCGGCGTCGGAGAGGATCGACCAAAGCATGGTCGAAACGCTGGTCTTTCCGTTTGTCCCGGTCACTCCGATCAACGTCAGTTGATCCCCGGGAGAGCCGCAGAGACGGCTGACTGCAAACGCCTCGGCACGGCGGGTGTCCGTGACCGGGATCATCGGAATCCCGATCGTTTCTTTGTCTTTCGTATTGGAAACGACGGCGGCGACGCATCCTGCGTCCGCAAGGTTCGGGAGCAGAGCGTGCGCGTCGTAACGCGAACCCGCGTGACAGAAGAACAGGCAGCCCGGCGTGATCCCGCGTCCGTCGTTTTCAATCGATTTGACCTCTATTCCTTCCGGA
>CAMZBE010000142.1 GCA_947304475.1 uncultured Clostridia bacterium | reverse complement strand
AACGCCGTACTTTTCGATCAGCCGCAGGCAGACGAAGGGATCGTCGGGATCGGGGAAATAGCGGTTCTCGGGCAGGACATTCAACTCTTCGTCGATCAGTCCGTAGAAGATGCGCTCCATTCCGCCGCGGAAGGAGAGCGGATCGTCCTTCGGGATATACCTGCCGTCCTCGCCGATATATTCGTCCATATTCATTAAGACGCAGTTTTTAAGACTGATCCGGTATTTGTTGACCAGATAGACAAGCACGCCGTACCCGCCGAGCGGTCCGTAGGGGACGATCATAAAGGTCGTTTTCCCCTTTTTGTCGTTCTCCCGGATCAGTTCGAGCATCTCGATCGCCATTTTCCAGTAGATATCGTACTCGGAGTTGCACCGTTCGAGTCTGATGGGGGATCCGACGCCGAGTTCGTCGGGGGTGAGTTTCATAATATCCATGGGGTTGCCTCTTTTCTTTTCGTTTTTTACCGCCTTTATTTTACCTCTCGCGCACGACGCGTTCCAAGTGAAAATCGTGCTGAAAAATAGTACAAATTTGCTGAAAGAGATGTTTTTCCCGCGAAAACGTGGTATAATACACGTGTGAGAACCGGTAAAGGAGGGGGAAAATGAACCTACCGTACTCTTCGGATAAAAAGGTCGAGGGCGAGATCGGGCTGAACAGTTGCGGGGCGCAGACGATTGCCGACCGCGACTGCCAGGTCAGGCGGAAACGGCTGGATTATACCGTGATGTATATCGCCAAGGGCAGGGCGGTCCTGTACCGGAGCGGCAAGAGGATCGAGGTCCGGGAGGGCGAGGCGCTGTTTTTCCCGCCCGACGTTACCCAACGCTACGCCTTCTTCAAGAGCGACGTCAGCGTCAATAAATGGGTGCATTTCGGCGGAAGTGTCGCGTCGCCGCTCGAGGCGGGCGGCGCGCGGAAGATCACCGTTTCCAACCGCCGGGAGTTTGAAAACGCGCTCGACGGACTCGCCCGTGCGTACAACGGGATCGGCGAACTGCGCGAAGATCTGAAAACGGGATATCTGCGCGTGATCATCGCGCTGCTCCGCGAGAGCGAGAGCAAGATCGGAAAAGGGAAACCGAATTTGCCGAACCGGATGTCCGAAGCCCTGAACTACATACACGTCAACGCCTACTCCGAGATCGATCTCAACCGCGCCGCCGCGATCTGCTTTCTCAGCCGGGATCGCTTCAACCACGTTTTCAAGGAGACGACCGGCTATCCCCCGAACGTCTACCTGACCAAACTCCGGGTGGAACGCGCCAAGCAACTGCTCCGCGACGAGGGAATGAGCGTCCGCGAGTGCGCCGAGAGCGTCGGCTTCGACGACGCGAACTACTTCTGCCGCGTTTTCAAAAAGGAGACCGGGATCCCGCCCAAAAGATACGCACGGTACAATGCGTAACCGACCGGGCGAAAAAAACGCCGCGTCCGGTTTTGTCCGAACGCGGCGCGTATGCAATTCCCCCCGGTTTTTCTCCCGTCAGAGCGTGATGCGATGCCCTCTCGTCGTTTCCTCGCCCCCGTTCAGGCGAACCGTCATCTTCTTGTTTTCGAGACGCGAATCGTCCCCGATGAAGTCGGGGCACCCGCACCAGGGTTCGAGGCAGATATACTTCGCGCCCGGTTTCGTCCAGAGCAGAAAGGCGTCGTGAGAGGGGAAAGAGAGCCCGACCTTTGCCCCGGTCTTCCGGTTCAGAAGGGTGACGGAACGGGATTTCAGGTTCAGAAAAACCTGCGCGTCGACGGCGAAATAGTCGTATTTCAGGGGCAATTCACGCCGGTTTTCGCCGAAATTCACCGTTTCGTGCGAGAGCAGGTTGCCGACGAGCACCGTGCTGTCGAGCGTCTCGGGCTCTTCAAACAGAACGCTGTATTCCTCGATCCCCTCGGGGCAGGCAAAGCCCTCGTGCGCGCCGACCGAGAAGAACAGTTCGTCGTCCGAGAGGTTTTTTACGTTGTAGTCGACATGCAACTCGGTCCCGGAAAGGGTGTAGATCACCCGGAATTCGTAGCGGAACGGATACTGCTTCAAAGTATCGTCGGTATAGCGGTGCAAAAAAACGATCCGGTCGTCGCCCGCCTCCTCGACCGTGAACTCGGACGTGCGGATGAACCCGTGTTTTTTGAGCGTATATTCCTTTCCGCGGTAGAGATACCGATCGTCCTTCAGTCCGCCGCAGATCGGAAACAGGATGGGCGCGTGAAAACCCCAGACGGCGGGATCCCCGCACCAGATAACGTTTCGTCCGTCCTTTTCAAGGGCGATCAGTTCCGCCCCGCGGGTGGAGACCGTGGCTTTCAGGATACCGTTTGACAGCGTGATATTCATTTCGTTCCTCGCAGATATTTTTTCTGTATTATAAACCCCGGATTGCCGTTTGTCAATCCGCAAATCCAACCGGAACCGTTTTCTTGATCGGAGGTACCCCGCCGTGATTACACTTTCTTTTTCCGGAGTTGAAGAGCGCTTTCTGCCCGGGCTGCGCGCGTTCGGGGAGCGTTACGGCTTCTCGTTTGGCGAGGGGAGACTGTCGGTTTCGGTCGTGCGGACGGGCGAACCGCGGCTCTTCGTTCGCCGCGCGGGCGGAACCGTCGAGATCGGCGTCGGGAAACCCGTGCACCTTTTCCGTGCGCTCGGGCTTCTGCTCGAGCATATCGGGGACGAAAACTACGCGGTCGGGGAAACCGACTACTTCGACGGGAACGGTCTGATGTACGACGGAAGTCAGGCGAGTTCCCTGCTCACGGTCGGAACCTGCAAGCGCTTTCTGCTGATGCTCGCGGCGATGGGGCTGAACACGTTCCTGCTCTATACCGAAAACACCTTCGACCTGCCAAACGAGCCCTACTGGGGCTATATGCGACCGCGCTACACCGAAGAGGACTTCCGGGAGATCGACGATTTCGCCTACTCCCTCGGGATCGAGGCGATCCCCTGCGTGCAGACGCTCGGGCATCTCTCGGAGGCGATCAAGTGGCGTCCTTACTCGGAATTTTCAGATACCCCCTCTACGCTGCTCGTCGGTGACGAACGCACCTACGCCCTCTGTGAGAAGATCGTCGGAACGATGTCCCGGTGCTTCCGTTCCAAGCGGATCCATATCGGGCTCGACGAGGCGTGGGGGCTCGCGCGGGGCAATTATCTGAACAGAAACGGCTACCGTCCGACCTTCGACGTCATGTGCGAACACCTGAACCGGCTCCTCGCGATCACGAAGAAGTACGGCTGCACGCCCCTGCTGTGGGGGGATATGTTCGTCCGCGTCTGCCGGGAAAACGAAGCCGATTATCTTGAGGGGACCTTCTTCGAGTTCCCGCAAAAGGTCCTCGAAAGGGTGCCCAAAGACGTGCAGATCGTCTACTGGGACTACTACAACCGCCGCGAATACTACGACAAATGGATCCCCGAATACAAGAAACTCTGCGACCGCCTGATCTTCTCGGGCTGTTCGCGGAACGTCCGCACCTTCGGGAGCCATCATACCAGGACCTGGCTGACCTCCCGCGACGCGCTCCTTTCCTGCAAGGCAAACGGCGTGCGCGAGGTCCTCTGCACGGTCTGGGGCGACGATCACCGCGAGAGCAGTCCGTACGCCGCCCTGCCGGGCATCCAACTCTTTGCAGAGCAGGAGTATCACGCCGACGCGAACGAAGAGGAGATCGCCCGCCGCTTCACGTTCTGCACGGGGGTTTCCTACGACGCGATTAAGGGGATTTCGCGCTTCGACCGGATCGAGGAGATCAACGGCGACAATTACGGCGTCCAGTCGCCGAGCAAGACGCTGCTCTGGCAGAACGTCCTGCTCGGACTGTTCGACGCGGGGCTCGGGGAGCACCGGGTTTCAAAACACTACCGGGCGCTCGCGCGCGAGTTTGAACATTACGAAACGCAGTATCCCGCCTACGCCCCGACCTTCGCTTTTTACCGGGCGCTCGCGGACGCGCTCGCAATCAAGGGCGATATCGGGGTGCGGATCACCGCCGCCTACCGCGCAAACGACCGTGCGACGCTCGAAAAGATCGCCGGAAGCGACCTTCCCGAACTTGAGGAGCGGCTTGAAACACTCCGTCTGGCGCATCAAACCGACTTTTACGCGACCTACAAGCCGATCGGGTGGGAGATCCTCGACGTCCGCTACGGCGGCGCGATCATGGGCGTAAGAACCGCGAAAACCCGGATCGAGGGCTTTCTTTCGGGTAAACTCGACGAGATCGCGGAACTCGGGGAACCCCGCCGCCTCTACAACGGCGAAGCGGGGCTCGGAAGCAGTATGGATTATCGCCGGATCGTCAGCGCGTCGAACCTGTAACGCCCTTCACACAAAAACGCACGGCAAACGGAGAACCCCGCTCGCAAACGCGAGCGGGGTTCCGCTTTGTCGGTTCAATCGGGTTGTCCGTCGGTTTCGTTCTGCC
>CAMZBE010000141.1 GCA_947304475.1 uncultured Clostridia bacterium | reverse complement strand
GACGCCATGACCGGAAGCGAATTGCTCCTTCCGATGGCGGAAGACGCGCTGCGCTCCGCCGGGATCTCGACGGCTGACGTGGATCTCTTCGCCGTGACGGCGGGACCGGGTTCGTTTACCGGGGTGCGGATCGGCGTCGCGCTTGTGAAGGGGCTCGCCTTCGGACGGGGCTCCGTCTGCTGCGGCGTCAGTACGCTCGAGGCGCTCGCGGAGAACGTATCGCCGCTTCCGGGGCTGGTCTGCCCCGTGATGGACGCGCGCCGCGGCGAGGTCTACGCCGCGCTTTTCCGGTCGGGCGACGGCGTCCCGACGCGCCTTTTGCCCGACGCCGCGCTGCCCGCTTCGGAACTTGCCGCGCAAATCGCCCGGGATTATCCGGGAGAGCCGGTGATGCTCGTGGGCGACGGAGTGAACGTCGCCGCGCCGATCTTTTGCGAGGCGGGGATCCCGCTCTCCCCTCTGCCCGACGTGCTGCTTCCCCATTCCGCGGTCTCGTGCGGACGGGTGGCGCTCCGGGCGGCAAAAGCCGGAAAAACCGTCGACGCCGACGCGCTCGTCCCGGTATATCTGCGTGAATCCCAGGCGGAGACCACCCGCCGCTTCGGCGGGAAATAACCGATCACAACCGAAAGGACGGAACGATATATGAAACGGAAGATCTTTATCGGCGCGGACAGCGCCGGATACCCCCTGAAAGAGGAACTGAAAAAGCACCTGATCGAGACGGGCTGGGACGTGACCGACCTCGGCACCGACAGCACGGCGTCCTGCCACTACCCGCTCTTCGCCGCGGCGGTCTGCCGCGAGGTGCAGAAGGAGCCCGACGCCCGCTTCGGCGTCCTGATCTGCGGAACGGGGATCGGAATGAGTATGTGCGCCAACAAGTTCGACGGGATCCGCGCCGCTCTCTGCTCGGATACCTACAGCGCACGCCTGACGCGCAACCATAACGACGCCAACGTCATCTGCCTCGGTGCCCGCGTGATCGGGCAGTGCCTGGCGCAGGATATTCTCGACAGTTTCCTCTCCGCCGATTTCGAGGGCGGCCGCCACGCCGTCCGCGTCGGTATGATCGCCGACATCGAGAACGGGAAGTTATAAGAGGACGCGCGCTTTCTTGTAAGAAAGCGCGACAAAGAACTTCATTACGGGAAAGAAGCAGGCGGACCCGCTCGCCGTTTCGCGGCTTCGATAAACGCATCTGCCTCGGTCAGATCCGCTGACGAAAAAGCGCATCCTTCCGGCGGGTGCGTTTTGTACCTTTACATTCCGGACGTAACCAAAGTATAATAAAAAAGGAGAAACCGCCATGAAAATCACAAACGACGTCCGCTACGTGGGCGTAAACGACAGAAAGATCGACCTCTTCGAGGGGCAGTACGCCGTCCCCGATGGAATGGCGTATAATTCCTACGTGATCCTTGACGAAAAGATCGCCGTGCTCGACACGGTCGACCGCAACTTTACCCACGAATGGCTCGACAACGTGGCAAACGCCCTCGGCGGGCGCAAACCCGACTACCTGATCGTGCAGCACATGGAGCCCGACCATTCGGCGAATATCGTTTCGTTTCTCTCGACCTATCCCGACGCGACGGTCGTTTCTTCGACCAAAGCGTTTACCATGATGGGCAATTTCTTCGGGCAGGACTTCTCCGACCGGCGGATCGTCGTCGGCGAGGGCTCGACGCTCTCGCTCGGGCGGCACGAACTGACTTTTCTGACCGCCCCGATGGTGCACTGGCCCGAGGTGATCATGACCTACGACGCGTGCGACAAGATCCTCTTCTCCGCCGACGGGTTCGGCAAGTTCGGCGCGCTCGACGCCGACGAGGACTGGGCGTGCGAGGCGCGGCGCTACTATTTCGGTATCGTCGGCAAGTACGGCGCGCAGGTGCAGGCGGTTTTGAAAAAGGCGGCTGCGCTCGATATTCAAGTCATCTGCCCTCTCCACGGTCCGGTCCTTTCGGAGAACCTCGGGTATTACCTCGATCTCTACGACACCTGGTCGTCCTACGGCGTCGAAAGCGACGGCATCGTGATCGCCTATACCTCGGTCTACGGCAACACCAAAAACGCCGTTCTTCTGCTCGCCGATAAACTGAAAGAACGCGGCTGCCCGAAGGTCGTTTTGACCGACCTCGCCCGCGACGATATGGCGGAGGCGGTCGAGGACGCCTTCCGTTACGGACGGCTGGTGCTTGCGACCACGACCTATAACGCCGATATCTTCCCGTTCATGCGCACCTTCATCGAACACCTCGTCGAGCGCGGGTACCGTAACCGCACCGTCGCGCTGATCGAAAACGGAAGTTGGGCGCCGCAGGCGGCAAAAGTGATGCGTTCGATGCTCGAAGGCTGCAAGGAGATCACTTTCACCGAACAGACCGTCCGGATCACGTCGGCTCTGAACGAAAACAGCCGGAACGAGATCACCGCCCTCGCCGACGAACTCTGCCGCGACTACGTGCAGAAGAACGGCGAGACGGCGAACAAGAACGACCTGACGGCGCTGTTCAAGATCGGCTACGGTCTTTACGTCGTCACCTCAAGCGACGGAACGCGCGACAACGGCTTGATCGTCAATACCGTCAGCCAGGTGACGAACACCCCCAACCGCGTCGCCGTCTGCATCAGCAAGCAGAACTATTCGCACCATATCGTGAAGCAGACCGGCATAATGAACGTCAACTGCCTCTCGACCGACGCGCCCTTCTCTCTCTTTGAGAGATTCGGGTTCCAAAGCGGTCGGACGGTCGACAAGTTCAAGGGAATGGACGTTCTGCGCGCGGATAACGGTCTGGTTTTCCTGCCCGACTGTATCAATGCGTTTCTTTCGCTGAAGGTCGAGCAATACGTCGACCTCGACACCCACGGAATGTTCGTCTGCTCGGTCACCGAGGCGCGGGTGCTCTCCGACCGCGAGAGCATGACCTACGCCTACTACCAGCAGAACGTCAAGCCCAAACCGAAAACCGAAGGCAAGAAAGGGTACGTCTGCAAGATCTGCGGCTACGTTTACGAAGGCGACGAACTCCCCGAGGATTTCGTCTGCCCGCTCTGCAAGCACGGCGCCGCCGACTTTGAGCCGATCGGGTAACGGCGCAAAGCAAAACCGCCCCGCTCTTTACCCACGCCCGAAGGAGACCGATTATGCGCAAACAACTGATTTCCCTGTGTCTCATCCTCGTTCTGATCTGCTCGTTCATCCTGTCCTTTGCCGGATGCGGCGGGGCGGCGGGAGAGAACACGCCCTCAAGCGGAACTTCGACCGGCGGCACGGAAACGTTCCGGCTGATCCCGACTCTGCAGGAGGAGGCGGTTGCTCCGGTCAAAAAGACCTACTCGGACGAAGAGCAGGCGATCCTCGACGAATACTATCAGAAGATGCTGATAGAGTTTCCGTCGTGGAGACAGATCCCGCGCAGGATGCTACGGGAACACTATTTTGAAGCGAACGGTTTCATGGACGTCGAATTCACGTTTTGCCTCGGCGGGTTTATGACCGACTGCAGGTGCAGTTTTTCTTCCGGATCGGCAAACCCGGAAGGCAGTTGGACGATCTGGGAAAACGGCTTCAAGAAGTTCTATACCTCGGGCGTCACGCAGGCGCAGATGGACTATATCCGCGACCGTCTCGCCGCGCAGATCGAAAAAAAGATCGAGGAAAAGGGCCTGACCGAGCGTGAACCGATCCCGGAAACAATATACCCGCATTGGATGGAGCGCGACGGCGAACTTTTTGTCACGGCGGAATACATCGCTTATTATCCGAACGTGTCCGAAGATCAAAAGGGATGCGGTATCGACCACGAACACCTGTTCGGTCGCATCCTGCTCGAATAACGCAAAACCCCGCACTCCCCCGCTCTTTCTGCCGATCGGGTAATCGGCAATAAAACCGCCCCGCCCCTTACCCGCACCCGAAAGGAGAATTGCTATGCTCCGTTCAAAAATCCTATCCCTTTTCCTCGTCTTTTCGCTCCTGTTCGTCCTCGCGCTCAATCTCGCCGGCTGTTCGCACAAGATCGTCGCTGTCGACCTGATGGCGGGGATCGAGCCGCGGGCAAGCGCCGGTACGCCCGGGACCGTGTCAGACGGGGCAACGGTGGCGGCTGCGGACTTTGCGCTCCGGCTCTACCGCGAGTCCTACGACGGCAACAACACCCTGCTCTCCCCGCTCTCTGTCTTCGTCGCGCTCGCCATGACGGCGAACGGTGCGAACGGGAACACGAAAACGCAGATGGAGAGCGTTCTCGGTATGACGGTCGAGCAACTCAACGAGTTCTGCGCGGTCTGCCTGAACTCTCTGACCGGAAACGACGACGTGAAACTGGCGCTCGCCAACTCGATCTGGCTGCGCGATACGGATGATTTCGCCGTCAAAGAGGCGTTTCTGCAAAAGAACGCCGACGTCTACGGCGCCGGCGCTT
>CAMZBE010000140.1 GCA_947304475.1 uncultured Clostridia bacterium | reverse complement strand
CTCCGGCATGACCGAACCCATTTTGGTCAGCGGGACCGACGGCGTCGGCACCAAACTGAAACTCGCGTTCCTGCTCGACCGGCACAACACGGTCGGGATCGACTGCGTTGCGATGTGCGTCAACGACGTCGTCTGCTGCGGCGCGAAACCCCTGTTCTTCCTCGACTATATCGCCTGCGGCAAGAACGTGCCCGAGCGCATCGCCGATATCGTGTCCGGCGTCGCGGACGGCTGCGTGCAGTCCGGAGCGGCTCTGATCGGCGGCGAGACCGCCGAAATGCCGGGCTTCTATCCCGAAAACGAGTACGACCTCGCCGGCTACTGCACCGGGATCGTCGACCGCAAAAAGATCATCGACAATACGACCATGCAGCCGGGCGACGTCGTGATCGCGCTGCCCTCGTCGGGCGTGCACTCCAACGGCTTCTCGCTCGTGCGCAAGGTCTTCGACGTCGAGCACTGCGACCTCACGAGCCCCCGTGCGGAACTCGGCGGCAAGTCGCTCGGCGACGCGCTGATCGCCCCGACCAAGATCTACGTCAAACCGATCCTCGCGCTGCTGGAGAAGGTCGCGGTCCGCGGGATCTCGCATATCACGGGCGGCGGCTTCTACGAGAACATTCCGCGCAGCGTCCCCGAAGGGCTCTCCGCCGTGATCGAGCGCAAGTCGGTTCGCGTCCTTCCCATCTTCGACCTGATCGCCAAAACGGGGAACATCTCCGAGCGCGATATGTTCAACACCTTCAATATGGGCGTCGGCATGAGCGTCGTCGTCCCGGAAAAGGAGGTTGATACGGCGCTGTCATGCCTGAAAGACGCGGGCGAGGACGCCTACGTGATCGGACGGATCGAACGCGGCGCCGAAAAGATCAGAATATGCTGAAAACGCTTACCGGCGGCGTCTCTGCCGCGATCATGATTTCGATCGGCGGGAGCGTGTTTCTCGCCTGCGGCGATAACCGTTACTGGGGTGCGATCCTCTTCTCGGTCGCGCTGCTCACGATTTGCTACCTCGGTCTCTATCTCTATACGGGAAAGATCGGCTATCTCGTCGAGGATCACTCCCCGAAGAACCTTGCCATGCTCGGGATCGGGCTTTTCGCCAACCTCGCCGTGACCTTTCCGGTCGGAATGCTGATCCGCAAGGCGATCCCCAACCTCGGGGAGCGGGCGCAGACCATCTGCCAAGCCAAACTCGAGCAATCCTTCGGTTCCACCCTGATCCGGGCGATCTTCTGCGGCGTGCTGATGTATATCGCCGTCGAGATCTTCCGCTCCAAGAAGAGTCCGATCGGCGTGCTCTTCGGCATCCCGGTCTTCATCCTCGCCGGATTTGAACACTCGATCGCCGATATGTTCTATTTCGGCGCGTCGGGGATCGCGGACGCCAAGATCGCCACGTTTGAGATCGCGGCGGTGCTCGGCAACTCGATCGGAAGCGTGATCCTTCCGCTGCTCGGCGTCCTCGGCGCCCTTGCCGCGAAAAAGAAGGATCCCGTGACCGAAACCCCCGAAACCCCCGCCGAGGGAGGCGAGAAGAATGAGGGATAAGGCACGGATCGCCGTCCTCGTTTCGGGCGGCGGCACCAACCTGCAGGCGCTGATCGACGCCGAAAAAACCGGGATCATCAAGAACGGAGAGATCGTTCTCGTCGTCTCGAACAAGGCGGGCGCCTACGCGCTCACCCGTGCCCAAAACGCCGGGATCCCGACCGCGACTTTCGTAAAGGGGGAGTGCGGCGGGCAGGAGGGCATGGAGAGGGAGATCCGCCGCGCGCTGAACGAATACAAAGTCGACCTGATCGTTCTTGCCGGCTTCCTCTCGATCCTCTCTGCGGACTTCACCCGCGACTACGATCACAGGATCGTGAACGTCCACCCGTCCCTGATCCCTTCGTTCTGCGGAGAGGGCTACTACGGTCTCCGCGTCCACGAAGCCGCGCTCGCCAAGGGCGTCAAGGTCACGGGCGCGACGGTGCACTTCGTCAACGAGATCCCCGACGGGGGAGAGATCATTCTGCAGAAAGCGGTGAATATCCGAAAAAACGACACCCCCGAAACCCTGCAGAAACGCGTGATGCGTCAGGCGGAATGGAAGATCCTGCCCGCCGCCGTCGAACTGGTATCCGAACAAATCAGATATAAGGAGAATTGAAATGAATGTTTACAAGATCAACGACATCGCGGAACTGATCCGCGACAACAGTTACGTCGGTCGCGGCATCGTGATCGGCAAGAGCGCGGACGGCAAATCCGCCGTGACCGCCTACTTCATCATGGGGCGCAGCCGCAACAGCCGGAACCGCGTCTTCGTCGAGCGCGACGGCGCGCTCTTCACCGAACCCTTCGACGCGTCGCAGGTCGAGGATCCGTCGCTCATCATCTACGCGGCGGAGCGCAACTACGAGAACAACCTGATCGTCACCAACGGCGACCAGACCGATACGATTTACGAGGGACTCAAGGCGGGCAAGTGCTTCAAGAAATCGCTTGAATCCCGCGCGTTCGAGCCCGACGCCCCGAACTTCACCCCGCGCATCAGCGGCATCCTCACGTTCGCCGATAAGGATTTCACCTACGAAATGAGCATCCTGAAGAGCGCAGACGCGGAGGGAAGCGCCTGCAACCGCTACACCTTCTCCTACACCGCGCTTCCCGGGCTCGGTCACTTCATTCACACCTACGTCGGCGACGGTTCGCCGCTCCCGACCTTCCAGGGCGAACCCGAACGCGTCGCGATCGGCAACGATATCGACGCCTTCACCAAGTCCCTCTGGGACGCGCTCAATCACGACAACCGCATCAGTCTCTTCGTCCGCTACGTCGATCTTGCGAGCGGCAAAGAGGAAAAACGGCTCATCAACCAGAACGCCTGAAAGAAAGAGGAGAACGAAATGAAAGAGTTTGAACTGAAATACGGCTGCAACCCCAACCAGAAGCCCGCGAAGATCTATATGCGCGGGGGCGAAGACCTCCCGATCGAGATCCTGAACGGCAGACCCGGCTACATCAACTTCCTCGACGCCTTCAACTCCTGGCAGCTCGTCAAGGAGCTGAAAGAGGCGCTGGGGCTTCCCGCCGTCGCCAGTTTCAAGCACGTCAGCCCGACGTCGGCAGCCGTCGGTCTCCCGCTTTCCGATAAACTGAAACGCGCCTGCTTCGTCGACGATATCGAGGATCTGGACAAGTCCCCCCTCGCCTGCGCCTACGCCCGTGCGAGAGGCACCGACCGGATGTGCTCCTTCGGCGACTGGGTCGCGCTCTCCGACGTCTGCGACGTGACGACCGCGCTGATGATCAAGCGCGAGGTCTCCGACGGCATCATTGCCCCCGGGTATGAGCCGGAAGCGCTGGAGATTCTCAAATCGAAGCGCAAGGGCAACTACAACGTCGTGAAGATCGATCCCGACTACGTGCCCGATCCGGTGGAGCGCAAGCAGGTGTTCGGCATCACGTTCCAGCAGGGGAGAAACAACTTCCGCATCGACCGTGAACTGCTCGGCAACCTTGTGACGAAGAACAAGAATCTGACGGATGAAGCGGCCCGCGATCTGATCGTGGCACTCATTACGCTCAAATATACCCAGTCCAATTCCGTTTGCTACGCGGTGGACGGCCAGGCCATCGGCGTCGGCGCCGGCCAGCAGTCCCGTATCCACTGCACGCGGCTTGCGGGCTCCAAGGCCGACACCTGGTTCCTGCGCCAGAGCGACAAGGTGCTCTCGCTGCCCTTCAAGCCGACCCTCGGCCGCCCCGACCGCGACAACGTGATCGACGGCTATATCAACCAGAACGAAGAGGACGTCTGCGCCGACGGCAACTGGCAGAAATACTTTTCCGTTCAGCCTGCGCCATTCACCAAGGAAGAGCAGGCGGCCTATCTTGCAACAATCGACGGCGTGGCCCTCGGCTCCGACGCGTTCTTCCCGTTCAGCGACAACATTGAGCGCGCGAAGCGCAGCGGCGTCAAATACATCGCCGAGCCGGGCGGCTCCATCCGCGACGACCTTGTGATCGAATGCGCGGACAAATACGATATGGTGATGGCATTCACCGGTATGCGGCTGTTCCATCACTAAGCTAAAGGAGAACTTCCGATGAAACTTATGGTTGTCGGCGGCGGCGGCAGAGAACACGCCATCGTCAAAAAACTGAAAGAAAACCCGGATGTACAGGTCATCTATGCGCTGCCGGGCAACGGCGGCATGACGGACGACTGCACGCCGGTTCCGATTGCGGCAACCGATCTGGACGCCATTGTTTCCTTTGCTGTGGAGCACGCAATCGATTACGCCGTCGTGGCGCCCGACGATCCGCTGGTGCTCGGCTGTGTGGACGCGCTCGAAGCGAAGGGCATTCCCTGCTTCGGCCCGCACGCCAACGCGGCGATCATAGAAGGCAGCAAGGTGTTCTCCAAGGACCTGATGAAAAAATACGGGATTCCGACCGCAAAGTACGCCGTG
>CAMZBE010000139.1 GCA_947304475.1 uncultured Clostridia bacterium | reverse complement strand
TCGTCCGAGGCGTCGAGGTCGGCAAGACGCGCCTTCGCCTCGTCGCGGAACCGCAGCACCTCTTCGATCGTGCCACCGTATTTCTTTTTCAGTTTGGAAAACGCGTCGAGCCGCCCCTCGATCTTGTCGATCAGGGCGGTGGGATCGCCCTCGTCGGCGTCGGTCAGGTCGTACACCCGCTCTGCCGCGTCCTCGATGCGGTAGCGGCAGTCGGTCAACTCTTCCGCGATCGCAGCGACCTCGGGGACGAGCGAAGAGAGCGGTTCGAGCGCCTGCGCGCTCTTGTCAAGCAGAAACAGGACGCTTCCCCGTTCGGCACCCTTCAGGGCACGGTAAACGAACGAGGTCTGCCGCGAGATCTTCTCGCGGTTCTTGATCTTCTTCTCTTTTTCTTCGAGCGCGGCGTCCTCGCCGGGCTTGGGATCGACCGCGTCGATATCGGCGATCTGGTAGCGAAGCATTTCGACGGTGCGAAGCCGCTCCGCCTCTCCCCTGTCGAGTTCCGAGAGCCGGCGGCGCACCTCTTCGAGTTTCGCGTAGACCTCGCGGTATGCGGCGACCTTGCTCTGCAGCGCGGCGTAGCCGTCGAGCGTCGCCACGTAGGTCTTCTCGTCGAGCAGCGTCAGGTTCTCGTTCTGCCCGTGCAGATCGACCAGATACCGTCCGACGTCACGGAGCAGCGAGAGCGAGACCGGCTGACCGTTGATCCACGCGCGGCTCTTGCCGTCGGACGAAACCGTCCGGCGGATCTGGACGCAGCCGTCGTCGTCGAGTTCGATCCCCGCGTCCGTTAGCGCCCTCTCCGCGGCGACGCCGAGCGTCCCGAACACGGCGGACACGCTCCCCGCCTCCTCGCCGTAGCGGATCAGTTCCCTGTCCGCCTTCCCGCCGAGCAGGAGTTTGATACATTCGAGGATCACCGATTTCCCCGCCCCGGTCTCGCCGGTGACGGCGGTAAAGCCCGCCGTCAGATCGAGCGAGAGACGGCGGATGACCGCGATATTTTCAATGTAGAGAGATGAAAGCATCGGCGCCCTTTCCTTTCAAGGCAATTCGGGCGTAACCCCGAAAAAAGTCAGATGGTGCGGATCATGGTGCGGAAACTCTCCGAGATCGAAGCGGCGTCCGCCTCGGTCCGCACGACGACGAGGATCGTGTCGTCACCCGCGATGCAGCCGATGATCTCGGGCAGACGCACCGAGTCGATACAGGTCGCGACGGCGTTGGCAAGACCGGGATAGGTCTTGACGACGATCAGGTTCCCGGCGTAGTCCACCCGAACGATGGATTCGGTCAGGGCACTGTTGAACTTGGGCGACTGGGCGTCGCGCTTCGCCGTCAGGGCGTAGCGCACCTTCCCGTCCTTGCTGCTCTCCTTCACGAGTTTGAGTTCGCGGATGTCGCGCGAGACGGTCGCCTGCGTGACGGTGAACCCTTCCTCTTTCAGGCGGGCGAGCATCCCTTCCTGCGTGTCGATGTCGTACTTCTCGACGAGTTCCAGGATCGCGGCTTGTCTTTTCTTTTTCATTTTCTCTCTTTCCTTCCGTTTGCGTTTTTTTATCGTCTTTCGACGTGATTTACTCGTTGCGGTATTTCATGTCCGCCATCTGCATCTTGCGGTTCAGGGTGGACAGCACGGCGTGACGGTCGAGCGAAAGCATCTTCAGGGGGTGATCCGACCGTTTGACCGATACGGCGCCGCCGAAGGGCAGGCGCAGGCGTTCCTTCCCGTCGAGCGAGACCGTCACGTCGCGCCCGAGGGGCGAGCGGTTCTCGACCGTCAGAACGGCGTCGCGCCCGAAGATGACCGAGCGGTTGAAGAACGAATGGGGGCAGACCGGCGTGACGCAGATCGCGTCCATCGCGTCGTCGACGATGGGGCCGCCCGCCGAGAGCGTGTAGGCGGTCGAACCCGACGGCGTCGCAAGGATCAGACCGTCGGCGTGGTAGTCGATCACGTTGCCGTCCTGGTCGCAGAGCGAGAGCAGGGCAAGCCCGTCCTCACGGTCGTGCGAGAAAACCACGTCGTTCAGGGGATAGCCGGGAAGTTCGACTTCCCCTTCCCCGGCGTCCGCCGAAACCGACAGCGTCATACGCGACGTGACCGAATAGTCGCCCGTAAAGAGCGCATCGAGCCGACCGAGTTGATCGGTCTCGAGTTCGGCAAGAAAGCCGAGCCGTCCCATATTGATCCCGAGCAGCGGCACGTCGCGGGCGATGGCGTCCTCCGACGCGGCAAGGACCGTCCCGTCCCCGCCGAGGGTAAGGATCAGTTCGGGGGCAGGTCCCGCGCTCTCCGACGTGACGCCTATCCCCGCAAACGCGGGCAGGTAGGCGTCGGGCACCGATACGGCGGCGCCGCGCGACACAAGATAGCGCGCCGTCTCGCACGAAACGGCGAACCCGTCGTCCTTGCGCGCGTTGGGACGCAGCAGGATCGTTTTGATGGCTTTCATTGTCCTTCGTCCTTTCCGTTCCCGTCGAACGAGAACCATACGAGATACTCCTCGTTCCCGTCGCCGCCGAGAATGGGCGAGGTGCAGGAACCGAGGAAGGTAAAACCGAGAGACGCGGCTTCGGAGATTACTTTCTCTTTTGCCGCGCGGCGCAGGGCGGGATCCTTGACGATCCCCCCGCGTCCGACGCCCGCCCGTCCGACTTCAAACTGCGGTTTGACGAGCGAGATCAGGAGCGCGCCCGGATCGAGCATCGCCGCAAGCGAAGGCAGGATCAGCGTCTGCGAGATGAACGAGACGTCCATCGTGACAAAACGCGGCGGGACCGGGAAATCTTCGCGTTTCAGCGCGCGGGCGTTGTACCCTTCCATCACGGTCACGCGGGGATCGCGCCGAAGGAAATCGGCGAGTTGCCCGTGCCCGTTGTCGAGGGCGTAAACCGAGGTCGCTCCGCGGCGGAGCAGGCAGTCGGTGAACCCGCCGCCCGACGCGCCGATATCGAGCGCGACCAAACCTTGTGGCGACAGTCCCGAGGCGTCGAGCGCACCCTCGAGTTTCAGTCCGCCGCGGCTGGCGTACCCCTGCCCGCCTTCGGGCAGTCTGACATTATGGGAAACCGTTTCGTCCACCTGTTCGGACGGACGGACGACGGTCTTCCCGTCGAGGGTGACGCCCCCTTCCGCGATCAGCCGTTTGGCGGCGTCGCGTCCCGATACGTACCCGTTTTGCACCAGATACAGGTCGACGCGGATCATTTGTTCCGTTCGAGCAGGAAGGCCGCAAACGACGCGAGCCGTCCGTCTTGGTCATAGGGGGTTACGGCGTTGATCGCCTCCCGCGTCAAGGTCGCGGCGTACGCGCGCGCGCCGGTTTCGCCGAGCAGCGAGAGCCAGGTGGTCTTTCCGCTTTTCTCGTCCTTGCCGACCGATTTGCCGAGCAGGGCGGGATCGCCCACGCCGTCGAGAATATCGTCGATCACCTGGAACGCGAGCCCGATCTTATCGGCGTAGTTTCCGGCGGCGTCGTACAGCGCCCCGTCGAACGTCCCGCCGCACATGCAGCCGAGCCGGCAGGCGGCGCGGATCAGCGCCCCGGTCTTCAGATGCTGCAGTTTAATCAGCGTTTCTTTTGCGACCGGCTTCCCTTCGGTCAGAATATCGAGCGTCTGCCCGCCGACCATACCGGCGTACCCGGCGGCGTCGGCAAGTTCCGCCGTCGCGCGGCAACGGATCGCGTCGCTCGCGGGGGCGTTTGCGACCACCCCGAACGCCCGCGTCAGCAGTCCGTCGCCCGCTAAGATCGCGTTCGCTTCTCCGTACGCGACGTGGCAGGTGGGCTTCCCTCTCCGCAGCACGTCGTTATCCATCGCGGGCAGATCGTCGTGGACGAGCGAGTAGGCGTGGATCATCTCGAGCGCACACCCGAGATCAAGCGCGCACGCGTTGTCGCCGCCCGATACCTTCGCGAAAGCAAAGGTCAGATAGGGGCGGATCCGCTTCCCGCCTCCGAGCGCGGCGTAGCGCATGGCTTGCGAGATCAGCGCCGTTTCGGGATCGGCGTCGGGGAGCAGCGCGGCGAGTCGTTCTTCGACCGTCTTCGCGCAGGCGGCGAGTTCGGTTTCAATCGGAAACACGGTCAGTTCTCCCCGGTCTCGACAAGGTCGAAGGGGACCTCGTCGTCGCCGCCCGAGAGCAGCGCGATCTTCTGCTCCGCGTCCTCGAGCATCTTGGTACACCGGGTGGAGAGCGCGATCGCCTTTTCGTAAACGGCAAGACACTCGGAGAGCGGGAGTTTGCCGCCCTCGAGTTGGTCGACCAGTTTGTTCAGTTCCGCAAGCGTCTCTTCAAAGGACGTGCCGTTCTTTTCGTTTTTTTTCGCTTCGGTCATTTTCTGTCTCCTGTTCTGTTGTCCGGCGTCTGCTTCTTTTCTTCGACCGACCGGATCACGGTCGAAAGCGTCCCGTCGGACAGCACGACCGTGACGGGATCACCGACCTTCCGCCCCTTGACCGATCCGATCGGGGTTCCGTCGGGGGTTTCGGCGAGGGCGTAGCCGCGGGATAGGGTGGCAAGGGGGTTCAGCGCCGTCAGCGTTGCCGCGAGGGCGG
>CAMZBE010000138.1 GCA_947304475.1 uncultured Clostridia bacterium | reverse complement strand
GGCGGGATCGTTACGATGCCCTCGCTCTCCGGTTGGAGCGTCGGGACGCTGTTTTTTGAAGAAACGAGAGATAAAGCGAAATGATCGAAAACATCAAGGACGTCAAACCCATCTATCCTTCCGAGCCGTGGAAGATCACCGAACCGGAGTTCAAACCCGAGAACAACTACCGCAACGAGACGGTTTTCGTCCTCTCGAACGGGTATATCGGGATGCGCGGCACCTTTGAAGAGGGGTACAAACTGCCGAAGGGGCTCGGTATGGAGGGCAGTTTCGTCAACGGCTTCTACGAGAGCGAGACCATCCGCTACGGCGAGACCGCGTACGGGTTCGCCGACAAGACGCAGACCATGCTGAACGTCGCGAACGCGAAGATCATCCGGCTTCTGGTCGACGGCGAGGAGTTCAGCATTTTCGAGGGCACCCTTTCACAGTCGAAGCGCGTCCTCGATATGAAGACCGGGACGCTCTCGCGCCTCGTCCGCTGGACGTCGCCGAAAGGCAAGACCGTCGAGATCCGCTCGACGCGGATCGTTTCGCTTACGAATAAATACGCCGCGGCGATCCGTTATTCGGTCACTCCGATCGACTTCGACGGGGAACTGACGCTGATCTCCGTGATCGACGGCGACGTCGAAAACAACACCAAAGAGAACAATTCCCGGATTGACTACGGTCCCTACGGGCGCGTCGTCCTACCTGTCGACGCGAAAACCGACGGCGCGTTCGCCGCGCTCCGGCAGCGGTCGAAGAATACCGCGATCGGGATCGTGACCGGGATGCGGAACGAGACCGATTTCGGTGCGACGGGGGAGAACGCCGCGGACGAGTTCACGGTTTCCGCCCGGTTCGCGTTCAAGGCGCAGAAAGGGAAGACCTACACGCTGACCAAGTATATCACCTACGTCACCACGCGCGATTTCCCCGAGGACAAACTCTACGACGCGGCGAGAACCGTCCTTGCCGATCTTTCCCGCGACGGCTTTGCCGCGC
Source organism: uncultured Clostridia bacterium (assembly GCA_947304475.1). Taxonomy (GTDB): domain Bacteria; phylum Bacillota; class Clostridia; order Oscillospirales; family CAG-272; genus UBA1740. Next base: position 3,596 of record CAMZBE010000138.1, on the reverse strand, counting down.
TCGAAGCGGCGCAGAAGAAGTACCTTGACGAGTTCTGGGAGAACGCCGATATTGAGATTGACGGCGACGACCTGCTCTCGCAGGGACTGCGCTGGCACGAATTCGCCCTGCTCCAGTCGCCGGGCCGCGACGGGAAGACGAGTCTCGGGGCGAAGGGACTTTCGGGCGAAGGCTACGAGGGACACGTCTTCTGGGATACCGAGATGTACGTCACCCCGTTCTTCAACTTCGAGCGCCCCGAGGTCGCAAAACAGATCCTGATGTTTCGTTACAACACGCTCGATCAGGCAAGAGAGCGGGCGCGTGTACTCTCGGTGAAGCGGGGCTGCTGCTTCCCGTGGCGGACCATCAACGGACGCGAGGCGAGCGCCTTTTTCCTTGCCGGTACCTGTCAGTTCCACATCAACGCCGATATCGCCTACGCCGTCAATCAGTACGTCACGGCGACGGGCGACGACGAATTCCTTGCCGACTACGGCGCGGAGATCCTGGTCGAAACGGCGCGTTTCTGGGTTGAGTTCGGCGAGTATATCGACTACAAGGGCGGCAAATTCTGCATTAACGGCGTGACCGGGCCCGACGAGTTCGCCGTGCTGGTCAACAACAACTGCTATACCAATATGATGGCGCGCGAGAACATGAAATACGCCGTCAAAGCCGTCGCGTTCTTAAAGGAAAAGATGCCCGGCAAGTACGCCGCTCTGGCGAAAAAGATCGGGCTTTCGGAAGACGAGCCCGCCGAATGGCGGCGCGCGATCGACAACACCTATATCCCCTACGACGAGGAGCGAGGCATCTACCCGCAGGACGACAGTTTTCTCTCGAAGAAGCGGTGGGATATCGAACACACCCCGTTCTCCGAGTTCCCCCTGCTCGACAAGCATCACCCGATCGTCGTTTACCGTCATCAGGTGTCGAAACAGGCGGATTTCGTCCTCGCGATGTTCCTGCTCTCCCACTACTTCACCCGCGAGGAAATGAAGCGGAATTTCGATTTCTACGAGACGGTCTCGGTACACGAATCCTCACTCTCCGCCTGCATCTTCTCGATCGTCGCGGACGCGATCGGCTACGACGACGTTGCCTACAAGTATTTTATGACCACCTCGCGGCTTGACCTCGACGATTACCACGCCAACGTCAACGCGGGCTACCATTGCGCGAATATGGCGGGGACCTGGATGAGTATGCTCTTCGGCTTCGGCGGGATGCGGATCTCGGACGAGGGACTCTCGTTTGCACCGGTTCTGCCCGAGAAGTGGAATTCCTACCGGTTCCGGGTTCTCTGGCGCGGGCGGCTGCTCGAAGTGAAGGTCGACAAAGCCGGCGCGCACTACCGGCTGCTGCGCGGCGACGCCCTGAAAATCAAATCCCACGGCAAAGGGATCACGGTTGAGTAAAGGAAATTGCAAATGAACGTACGGGAAATCAGAGAACGACTCGAAAGCGAATACGAATACAGACTGGAACTTCACGCACATTCCAACCCCGCCAGCGGGTGCAGCGAGGTGCCGGCGCCCGATCTGGTCAGAACCTACGCGGAACTGGGCTATCACGGGATTGTTCTCACCAACCATTTCATCTACGACTACTCGACTTGTATGCGGGGCCGCAGCGTCGAGGAGGGTATCGCCGTCTGGCTTGACGACTATCACGCGGCGGTCGAGGAGGGCAAAAAATACGGTCTTACCGTTCTGCTCGGCGCCGAGATCCGCTTTACCGAAAATAACAACGACTACCTGATCTACGGGCTGCGCGAGGAGATGCTGCCCGAGATCTACCGTCTGCTGCCGGAGGGCGTCGAATACTTCCGCAAGCATTACGCGATGCCCGACAGCGTTTTTCTGCAGGCGCACCCCTTCCGCGACGGGATGGTGGAGGTCGATCCGGCTCTCCTTGACGGGATCGAGACCTTCAATATGCACCCCGGTCAGCGTTCCCGCAACGCCGTCGCGAACCTTTACGCCAAGAAAAACGGGATCGGGATCCGGCTGGTCGCTTCCGACTTCCATTTCCTGCGCGGGCGGGACGTCGCCGTTTCGGCGATCCGGACGAAGAGTATGCCAAAGAGTTCCTTCGACGTCGCGAAAATCCTCAGAAGCGGGGACTATATCGGCGAGGTCGGAACCCAGGCGCTGATTATTCCCTGATAGGAGAAAAAGATGATCAAAGCGGTACTGTTTGACCTGGACGGCGTGATCGTTTCGACCGACCGCTGTCACTATCGGGCGTGGAAACGGATGGCGGACGAAGAGGGGATCTTCTTTGACGAGAAGATCAACGACCGTCTTCGCGGCGTCAGCCGGATGGCGAGCCTCGAGATCGTTCTGGAGAGGGCTTCCCGCACCTATACAGACGCCGAGAAAGCCGCCCTCGCCGAACGCAAGAACGACTATTACAAAGACCTGATCCGTGAACTGACGCCCGCCGATATTCTGCCGGGCGCGATGGAAAACCTGACGGAACTGCGGGAAAACGGGATTCTCGTCGCCGTCGGTTCTTCAAGCAAGAACACCCCGCTCATTCTTCGACAGATCGGGCTCGACGGCTTTTTCGACGCCGTTTCGGACGGGAACAACATCTCGCACTCCAAACCCGATCCCGAGGTCTTTATCAAGGCGGCGCAGATGCTCGGCGCAGATCCCGCCGAATGCCTCGTTGTCGAGGACGCCGACGCCGGGATCGAGGCGGGACGCCGCGGCGGGATGCAGACGCTCTCGGTCAAGGGCGCCAAGGGCGCCGATCACTTTGCCCCCGACCTGTCGGAATACAGCATTCTCCGGCAGATCATCCGATAAACCGTTACCGCAAGCCGAAAAAAGGAGAACGATATGAAAAAAGCACGTATGGTTTTCGCACTGTTTTCAGCGGTCCTGTTCTGCCTCGCGCTCGCTTCCTGCAACCGCGGTACAACCGGAACCGAAACGACCGCCGCCGCCCCGCACGAACACGTCTGGGACGCGGGAACGGTCATCGTGACGGGAAGTTGCGATCCCGTGACCAAGGCGGAGACCAAGGGACAGATCCGCTACACCTGTACGGTCTGCGGTGAGACCAGGATCGAGGAAACCGACGGTCATACCTGGGAAAAAGACAGGGTGCTCGAAGGGGCGACCTGTATCAAGACCGGGCAGATTCTCTATTCCTGCACGGCTTGTAAAGCAAGAAAAACCGAGGTGATCCCGATCAATCCCAACGCGCACACGTTGGAAAGCATCGACGTCCGGATCGTTACGCCGCCGACCGCGTCAGCCGCCGGCGTATCGGAGCGCGTCTGTACCCTCTGCGGGAAAGCCACGAACTACCCGGTCTCCTACGCCGAGTATTCCGCCGCCGTCACTGCCGCCAGAAACAAGGCTGCGGCGTTTGAGACGTCGGCGTTCGGCTCGGGTACCGTCCGGGGTGATCTCGGCGGCTCGTACGCCGCCACTCCGGTCAGCCCGACGGCGGGGCAGCATCCGCGCGTCCTGTTCAACGCAGGGAATATAGACGGGATCAAAACGGAACTCTACGATCTCCGCAGCCGCGCCGCCTCGTCCCTGTTCCGCCAGATCGCTGTCAAAGGGACCGAAGGCAAACTGTCCAATCAGAGCAAG
>CAMZBE010000137.1 GCA_947304475.1 uncultured Clostridia bacterium | reverse complement strand
CTCGTACGGCACGATGTGCCTCACCGGCAAGGTCACGGCGGCGAAGGTGTGCGGATCGATCCCGGGCGTCACGCGAAGCAGAATCGCCTGTTTCACACCGCGTTCCCCCGCGATCCGGTCGAGGACGATCAATTCTTCCCGACTGTCGCAGACAAAGCACCCGACGCCGGAGTCAAGCGCCAGAGAAATATCGGCGTCGGTCTTGTTGTTTCCGTGGAAAAAGGCGCGTTCCATCGGAAACCCCGCCGATTTCGCCGTGAAAAGTTCACCCGGGGACACCAGGTCGACCGACATCCCGCATTCCGCCATGATCCGATAGATGGCTTTGGTGCAGAACGCCTTGCCCGCGTAGAGCGGACGGGACGCGCCGCCGAACGCGGCTTTCATTTCGGTCGTATAGAGCCGGCAGCGTTCCCGGATCCGGTCGGTATCGAACAGATAAAGAGGCGTGCCGTATTTTGCGGCGAGCGCGGCTGTATCCGCGCCCGCAAAGCGGAGCGTCCCGTTTTCCCCCACCGTCACGTTGTCGTGAAGAATGGTTTTTTCAGAGCAGTTTGTCAAGCCTTTCCACCGCCTCTCTCGTGTTCTCGCGCGATCCGAACGCCGTCAGGCGGAAGTACCCTTCGCCCGCGCCGCCGAACCCGGCGCCGGGGGTACCCACGACCTGCGCCTCGTAGAGCAGTTTGTCGAAGAACTCCCACGATCCCATACCGTCAGGGCATTTCAGCCACAAATAGGGAGAGGCAGTCCCCCCGGTAAAGGGAATCCCCTTCTTTCGGAGCAGCGCGGCGATCAGGGCGGCGTTCTCCTTGTAGTACGCGATATTTGCCATACATTCCGCCATCCCCTCGTCCGAGAGCGCGGCTTCCGCGGCGCGTTGCACGACGTAGGGAACGCCGTTGAATTTGGTCGCCTGCCGTCTCTCCCACATGGGTTTCAGGGCGCCGAGAGCGGCGGGTACGACGGTCCAGCCGCAGCGCGTTCCGGTGAAGCCCGCGGTCTTCGAGAGCGAGCAGAATTCCACGGCGCATTCGTTTGCGCCCTCGATCGCGTAGACGCTTCGCGGCGAGCCGTCCGAGATGAACGCCTCGTACGCCGAATCGAACAGGATCAGGGAACCGGTCTTGCGCGCGAACGCCACCCACTCGGCAAGCCCCTCTTTCGAGTAGACCGCGCCGGTCGGGTTGTTCGGCGAGCAGAGATAGATCAGCCGGGGCGTATCGGACAGCCCCGCGGGAGAGGGCAGAAAGCCGTTTTCCGCGTTGCCCGCCATGTACTCGATCGTCCGTCCCGCCATCAGGTTGGAGTCGACGTAGACGGGGTAGACCGGATCGGGGACCAGCACCGCCACGTCGCCGAACAGATCGACGAAGTTGCCTAGATCGCTCTTCGCCCCGTCCGAAATGAACACGTCGCCCGCCTCGACCGACACGCCGAACGAGGCGTAGTGCCGTGCAACCGCCTCGCGCAGGAAATCGTAGCCGTATTCCGGCGCGTACCCGCGGAAGGTCGACGCGTCCGCCATCTCGTCGCTCGCCTTATGCAGCGCCCGGATCACCGTCGGCGTCAGGGGGAGCGTCACGTCCCCGATCCCGAGCCGCAGAATCTTTTTGTCGGGGTGTTTCTCCGCGTACTCGCGCACGCGTTTCGCCACGTCGGAGAAGAGGTAGGACGGTTTGATACGCGCAAAGTTCTCGTTCAGCCGAATGTTCATATAGACGCCTTTCGTTTTTGCAGAGGATAAGTACAGATCCCGTCGAATACGAATTCCGCGCCTCCGGTCATCTGTACCGTCAGGTCGGAGCGGCAAACGACGGAGAGATCCCCGCCCCGCAGGTGCACCGTTACGGGAATGCCGAACAGACAGCGCCCGGTGATGCAGGCGGCGACCACCGAGGCGCACGCCCCGGTCCCGCAGGCGAAGGTTTCGCCGCTCCCGCGCTCCCAGACGCGCATCTCGAGTTCTCTGGTCGAGATCTGATGAACGAACTCGGTATTCACGCGGTCGGGGAAGAAGGGATGGTTTTCAAACTGCGGTCCGATCTTGGGCAGATTCAGCCGTCGGGTATAGGGAATGAATAATACGGCGTGGGGGTTTCCCATCGAAACGGCGGTGATGGTCCAGGTTTTGCGCCCGACCGTCAGGGGGTATTCGCGGATCAAGCCCTCGGCGGCGACCGGAATATTTTGCCCTTCGAGGATCGCGCGCCCCATTTCGACCGAGACCGAATCGAACTCTCCGAAACCGGCGCGGTTGATCGTCAGATGCTTGATCCCCGAGAGCGTCTCGATCGTCATTCTGTCGTAAAAACCGCCGATCCGTTCCGAGAGATAACGCGCGACGCAGCGGATCGCGTTGCCGCACATCTTGCCTTCGCTGCCGTCGGCGTTGAACATCCGCATTTTCGCGTCGGCAACGCTCGATTTGCAGATCATGACGATCCCGTCCGCCCCGACCGCGTGATGGCGGGGGGAGAGGGCGATCGCGACGCCGGCGGGATCCGACAGTTCTTTCTCCATACAGTTGAAGAAAATGTAGTCGTTCCCGGCGCCGTGCATTTTGGTAAAGTGAAGCGTTTCTGCCATATCAGTCACCCACCAGATCGGTCATCGAGTAGAGCCCCGGCTTTTGCGACGTCAGGAACCGGGCGGCGGCAAGCGCGCCGTCTGCGAACAGGGCGCGGCTGTGCGCCTCGTGTTTTAAGGTAATGGTCTCGTTATCCGTACCGATCAGGATCTCGTGCTCGCCGACGATATTGCCGAGCCGGACGGCGTGGATCCCGATCTCGTTCTTCTGCCGTTTCATCTGTCCGCCGCGACCGAAGCAAAACGCCGTTTCGCCTTCGCGAACCGAAGAGATCGCGCGGGCGATCGAGAGGGCGGTGCCGCTCGGGGCGTCGAGTTTACGGTTGTGATGCTTTTCGATAATTTCGATATCCGCGTCGGGATACAGGGCGGCGACCGCCTTCGCGCAACGGATCAGCGCAGCGATCCCGAGCGAGTAGTTCGCGGCGAAGAATACGGGGATTTTCGCAGCCGCCCCCCGGATCATTTCCAGTTCGGCGTCGGTCTGCCCCGTCGTCGCGACGAGGAGCGGGATTTCCTTTTGTACGGCGTAGTCGGTCAGAACCTTCGTCGCCGCGTGATGCGAAAAATCGACGATGACGTCGGCGGTTTCGGTAACGGCGTCAAGCGAGGATAGACACCCGTCGGCGCCCGAGACGTCGACGCGCGCAACGATCGTGAGGTCGCCCGCTTTCGCGGCGGCGGCTTCGACCTCTTTGCCCATTCGTCCGGCTGCGCCGAACAGGATCAGGCGCGTCATACGGCGAGCCCTTCTTTCCGCATCAGGGCAAGCAACGTTTGTTTGTGTCCCTCTTCCAGTTCAGTCAGAGGCAGACGGAGCGAATTCTCCGAGAAGCCCATGGCGGAAACCGCGGCTTTCACCGGGATCGGGTTGACCTCGCAGAAGAGCGCGTCGATCAGGGCGTGATAATGGCACTGAAGGTCCGCCGCACCCGCGACGTCGCCCGCAAAGAAGCGGTTGCAGATCTCGACGGTTTCACGCGGCAGGATGTTCGAGAGCACCGAGATCGCGCCGATCCCGCCCATCGCCATCAGGGGGACGATCTGGTCGTCGTTGCCCGAGTAGAGATCGAGTTTTCCGCGCACGTAGGACATGGTTTCGACGATCTTCGAGATATTGCCGTTCGCCTCTTTGAAGGCGACGATATCGGGATGCTCTGCGAGCGCGGCGTAGGTTTTGGGCTCGATGTTGACGCCGGTGCGCGACGGCACGTTATAGAGAATGGTCGGCACTTTCGCCGCGTCGGCGATCTCGGTATACATACCGATCAGACCTTTCTGCGTCGCCTTGTTGTAGTAGGGCGTCACGACGAGGATCGCGTCGGCGCCGACCGAAACGGCGTATTTCGACAGATCGACGGCGTAATCCAGTTCGTTGGAACCTGTGCCGGCGATGACCGGAACTCTGCCCGCCGCGCGTTTGACGGCGTAGGCGAGCGTCTTGCGATGCTCCTCGTCGGAGAGCGTCGAGGATTCACCGGTCGTGCCGCAGGCGACCAGGGCGTTGATCCCGTGTTCGATCTGCCAATCGATGAACCGTCCGTACGCGTCGTAGTCGACCTGCCCCTCTCTAAACGGGGTGATCAGGGCGGTGGCGATCCCGCGGAATACAGTTTTCTTTTTCATTTCGGTATCCTTTCTTCCGGTTTTCCCGGCTTTTCAAACAGAAAACGCCGATCCGCGAAAGTACGGATCGGCGTCGAAAAAATACCCACGTCACGACACACAACCGATAGCACTCCGCGAAACGCGACAGTCGGACGGATCTTATCCGTACGACCAGCCATCCGGGCGATCGAGACTCCAGACACTTCGGCGCCCATCCCTTTCCCGCGGCAAAACCCTCGGTCGGTCGAAACCCCGCGGTTACTCCTGATGCAGTGCGCCTCTATCTTGTTAGACCGTATTCTACCATACCCGTTCGGGTTTGTCAAGACGGAAGATCAAATTTTCGTCTTTTTTTCGCTTTTTTGCCCCGTTCGGGAAGCGAAACGCCGGGATAGAGC
>CAMZBE010000136.1 GCA_947304475.1 uncultured Clostridia bacterium | reverse complement strand
CATACTGACGATGATCAGGATCATCAGGATAAAGGAGAGCGCCGAACCGATCTCGTAGGCGGCGACGTTGTGAAGCGAGATGCGTTGCTCGATCACGTCGCCGATCAGCCGGATCCTGCCGTCCGAGAGCGATTTGGAGATGAAGAAGGTCGAGATCGAAGGGACGAAGACCATCGTGATCCCCGAAACGATCCCCGAGACCGAGAGTGGAAGCACGACGCGGAAAATGGTCTGGAACCCGTTGCAGCCGAGATCCGCCGCAGCCTCTTTGAGGCGCGGGTCGATCTTCGCGACCACCGAATAGATCGGCAGGATCATATACGGCAGGTAGTTGTAGACCATACCGACCACGATCGCAAACTCGGAATTGAGGAACCCGATCGGTTCGATGCCGAAATGCCCGAGAAAACTGTTCAGGGGCCCGTTGGTCTCCAACAGCAGTTTGAGCGAATAGGTGCGGATCAGGAGGTTGATCCACATCGGGAGCATAAAGAGCAGGATCGCGAGCGACTGGTTGCGGGGCTTCATCCGCGCGACGGCGAGCGCGAGCGGATAGGCGAGGAGCAGACAGATCGCGGTCGACTCGAGCGCCAGCAACACCGAACGCTTCAGAACGGCGAAATAGGACGCCGAGAAAACCTCTTTGATGTGCGCGAGCGTGAAACTCCCACTCGGATCGGTGAAGGTGTAGTAAACCACGAAGACCAGCGGCGCGAGAATGAAGAGCAGGCACCAGAGACCGTGCGGCGCCACCGTGACGGCGCGGACGATCGCCGGGCGGCGGCTTGCTTTTGCCCTCGGCGGGCGAACGGCTTGGTCAGTCATCGTTTCCGTCCCCCGTTTCGGGCGCGGCGGTCTTTTCCGCCTCTTCCCCGTCGTCGAGCCGTTCGATCACGTTGCCGTGCTCGTCGAGTTCCACGTCGGGATTGGAGATCTCGTCCATCTCGTCGGAAAAACTCGAGTAGTCGCCGATCGTGCCGGAGAACTCCGACTTCTTCATGATATGGATGGCGTCGGGTTCGATATAGATGCCGATATCCGAATCGACCGCGACGAAGTCGGTGGTCTGAATCATCCACATAAAGCCGTTGACGTCGACGATGATCTCGTAGTGCACGCCCTTGAAGGTGACCTTGGTGACGTGCCCGCGGAGCATCCCCTTTTCGAGCGGAACGACGTCCACGTCCTCGGGGCGGATCACGACGTCGACCGGCTCGTTTTTGTCAAACCCCCGGTCAAGGCAGTCGAAAACGCGACCGTCAAAGAAAACCTTGTAGTCCTCCCGCATCACGCCGTCCACGATGTTGGACTCGCCGATGAAGTCGGCGACGAACGCGTTTTTGGGTTCGTTATAGACGTCGGTCGGGGTGCCGATCTGCTGGATCTTGCCGTTCTGCATGACGACGATGGTATCCGACATGGAGAGCGCCTCTTCCTGATCGTGCGTGACGTAGATGAAGGTGATGCCGGTCGCCTGCTGGATGTTCTTCAACTCGAACTGCATATCCTTGCGCAGTTTGAGGTCGAGCGCGCCGAGCGGCTCGTCCAGGAGCAGGACGCGGGGACGGTTGATGAGCGCGCGCGCGATGGCGACGCGCTGCTGCTGTCCGCCCGAAAGCGAGTTGACGTTCCGGTGACCGAAGCCGCGGAGCGCGACCATATTCAGCATCTCGTCGACGCGGGCGCGGATCTCGTCCTTCGGCACCTTGTGTTTAAGCGCGAACGCGATATTGTCAAAAACATTGAGGTGAGGGAACAGCGCATACCTCTGAAAAACGGTGTTGACCTGCCGTTTGTAGGCGGGAACGTCGTTGATCCTTTTCCCCTCGAAAAGGATATCGCCCGTGTCGGGCGTTTCAAATCCGCCGATCAGGCGGAGCGTCGTGGTCTTCCCGCATCCGGAAGGACCGAGCAGCGTCACGAACTCTTTATCCCGGATATAGAGGTTCATATCGGAGAGGACGACCTCTCCGTCAAAGGACTTCGTGACACCCTTTAACTCAATGAGTTTGTTCATTTTATCTGCGTTCTCGCGCTCCTCTCTTTTTCGCCGCCCGCCGACGCGGAAAAAGCGATCGGGGGACGCCGATTTTCCGGACGCCCCGCGGCTTATTGCAACACATTATAGCAAAAAGCGAAGCATAATGCAATACGTTTACAAAAAAAATTAAAAAATATGATAAGTCGCGATTAACCGTAAGATACCGCGATTAACCGGAACGACATTTGAACAATCTCTTGAAATCTCGTGAATTCTCCCGTTTCCTCTTAAATGCTCAAAAAAAGTTGCTCTCCGGAAGGGGGTGTGAGAGCAGTGAAAACAGGCAGAAAACCGTAAAATAAAATCCGCCTCCGACGGCGTACAGAAGCGAAAGCGAGAGCGTCAGGGAGACGAAAAGCGAAACGAGGGACAAAAACGAGGCGATCGCGTCGGCTTTTGCGGGCGGAAGTCGGGACGAGAGCAGGCAGCGGACGGCGCGCCCGCCGTCGTGATCGGCAATCGGGATCAGGTTGGAGAGCCCCGTCCCGCAGAACAGCCACCCCGCCTCGCCAAAATAGGGTGAGCGCGCCGAAAGAAGGAGCAGAAAGATCCCCGGGACAAGATTGGCGGCGGGACCGGCGAGGGCGACCAGACACTCGTCGCGGTAGGAGAGCGGCGAAGGGGCGCGCAGGCGAAATCCCCCCGCGTCGGGAAAAAGGCGCGGAACGCCCTCTCCGAAGAACAGGAAGGCGGCGACGTGTCCCCCCTCGTGGACGGCGAGCGCGAGCAGGAGCAGGATCGCGCGGTAGGGCGGCGTGAAGCGGAACAGAAAGAACACCGCCGAAACGACCGGGATCCACGGCAGAAGCGAAATCAACCGTCTTCCCCGTCCGTTTTTCATGGTTACTCCCCCGCTCCCCCGCCGAGCGGCGGACAAAAGATCCTATGAAAAAAGGAAAGAAATCATGCGGGGGCGTTTTTTCGATTGACTTTTCCCCTCTTTTGCGGTACAATAATAGAAGAGAAAAACCGATGCGGGCGCGCCCGCGGAAACGGGGACGGATATGGAGAAAAACCAGGCGAAAGAACGAATCGGCGAACTGCGTAAAACGCTTGCCTACCACGCGCGTCTGTATTACCAGATGGACGCGCCCGAAATCTCCGATTACGAATACGACGCGCTGTTCCGGGAACTGACCGAACTGGAGACGGCGTTCCCCGAGTTTGACGATCCCAACTCGCCGACCAAACGCGTCGGCGGCGCGGCGAGCGAAAAGTTTGAAAAGGTCGCCCACTCGGTCCCGATGGGAAGTCTCGACGACGTGTTTTCAAGCGAGGAACTCGAGGGGTTTCTTTCCGAAATGGAGAAGGATCTCGAAAAACCCGTCTATTCGGTCGAACCCAAGATCGACGGGCTTTCGGTCGCCCTGACCTACGAAAACGGCAATCTGACGCTCGGCGCGACGCGGGGCGACGGACTGGTCGGCGAAAACGTGACGGCAAATCTCCGCACCGTCCGCTCAATCCCCCTGACGCTGCCCGAACCGATCCCGCATCTGGTGGTCCGGGGCGAGATCTATATGCCGCGCGAGGTCTTCAACGAACTGAACGCGACGCGTGAAGCCGAGGGGCTCCCGCTCTTCGCCAACCCGCGCAACGCCGCCGCCGGTTCGCTCCGGCAACTCGATCCCAAGATCACCGCCTCGCGGCGGCTGGATATTCTGGTATTCAATCTGCAGGAGGGCAACCCGTTTCCCGACAGCGCACCGACCTCGCACGGCGCGACGCTCGACCGGCTCGCCGCGCTCGGGTTCCACGTCCTTCCCCACCGGATCGTGACCGACGATCCCGAACAGGTCCTCGCGCACGTCAAACGGCTCGGCGAGTTGCGCTCGTCGCTGCCCTTCGATATCGACGGCGCGGTGATCAAGATCGACGGGCTTGCCGACCGCGTGACGGTCGGCGAAGGCACCGGGCGTCCCAAGTGGGCGGTGGCGTACAAGTACCCGCCCGAACAGCAGACCACCCGCCTGCTCGACATCACCCTGCAGGTCGGGCGCACCGGCGTCCTTACCCCGACGGCGGAACTTGCCCCCGTCCGGCTCGCGGGCAGCACGGTGTCGCGCGCGACGCTGCACAACGACGGCTATATCGCCGAGCGCGACGTCCGCATCGGCGACCTCGTGATCGTGCAGAAGGCGGGCGACATCATTCCCGAGATCGTCTCGGCGGTCAAGGAAAAGCGGGACGGGAGCGAAAAGATCTTCAAGATGCCCGACGTCTGCCCATCCTGCGGTCATCCCGTCGTGCGCGACGACGCGGGCGAGGGTGCCGCGGTCCGCTGCGTCTACGCCGGATGCCCGGCGCAGAGGGCGCGGGGGATCATTCACTTCGCGTCGACAGCCGCCATGACTATCGACGGGCTCGGGCCCGCGGTGATCGGCGCGCTGCTCGAAGCGGGACTGATCCGTGACGTCGCCGACCTCTACGCCTTGAAGCGCGAGGACGTGGCGAACCTCGACCGCCTGGGCGAAAAGTCCGCCGACAACCTGCTCGCCGCGATCGAGGCGTCCAAGACGCGCGGACTGGAACGCCTGCTTACCGCCTTCGGGAT
>CAMZBE010000135.1 GCA_947304475.1 uncultured Clostridia bacterium | reverse complement strand
TTCGGTGCTTGAAATTCTGTTGTTCAATTTTCAAAGATCGTGTGCCTGCCCCGCCTCGGAAGCGTGCTCCCTTTTGGGGCGAGCCCTATTATTCTACTATCTCCCGTCCTTTTTGTCAAGAGGTTTTTTTAATTTTTTTCGGGTTTTTTCAAAATTGAACGGTTTTTTGAAAAACGCCCTTTCTTTTGGCGTTTCCCTATGGTATAATAATGGTCGGAACAGCCGTTTTTACGGCAGGAAAGATAAGGAAAGCGACGGGCGTTTTGCCATGAGAGAGAAAAAGCCGAAGAACTGCCGCCTCAATCAGGTGGGCGGGCAAGCCGTACTGGAAGGCGTGATGATGAAAGCGGGGACGCGTACCGCGACCGCCTGCCGTCTCCCGAGCGGGACGATCACCGTCGTCCCGGACGAGTTTATTTCAGTCCGCAAGAAACACAAGATCCTGAATATCCCGATCGTGCGCGGCGTGATCAACTTCGTCGAGATGCTGATCCTGAGCATGAAGACGCTGACCGCCTCGGCGGAGGTCGCCGCGTCGGAAGAGGACGACGCGCCCTCCAAATCCGCGTTCGCCGCGGTCTCGGTCGTGGCGACCGTACTCGGCGTCCTGCTTGCCGTCGCGCTCTTCCTGTTTTTGCCCAAAGTCGCGGTCTCCGGCATCGAACGGCTCTTCAACGTCTCGCTCGGAATCTGGGGCGCCGTGATCGAAGGGTTCATTAAAATCGCTTTCTTCCTTTTATATTTAATACTGGTCTCCCTGATGCCCGACATCCGCCGCACCTTTGAATACCACGGCGCGGAACACAAAAGCATCGCCTGTTACGAGGCGGGCGACGAACTGACACCGGAAAACGCGAAAAAGCACACACGCTTCCACCCCCGCTGCGGGACCAGTTTTCTGTTCGTGATGCTTGCGCTCGGTATCGTGATCGGCGTGCTGCTCCGCATCTTTTTGCCCGAATCGGTGATCGGGAACCATCTGCTCTATACCGGCATCCGCCTGCTGGTTCTGCCGTTGGTTGTCGGCGTCGGGTTCGAGTATATCATGTTTGCCGGAAAGCACGACAATGTCGTGACCAAGATCTTTTCCGCCCCGGGGCTCTGGTTCCAGCGGATCACGACGCGCGAACCCGACGAGAGCCAACTGGAGGTCGCCATCACCGCCCTGATGTACGCGCATATCGACGCGTTCCCCGATTTTGACCGCGACGCCGTGACCTACCGCCCGAAGGAAAAGGCGGAAAAGGAAGCCGCCGAAGCGCCAGAGGAGGCGCAAACGGAGACTACCGCCACCCCTGCGGAAGCGGACGAACCGGCGTCCGAAACGGAGCCCGCCGAAGCCGCCGAACCCAAATCCGATGAAACTCTCTGAGTTGCGAAAGCGGCTCGCCGACGCGGGGATCGAAGACGCCGACCTCGAGGCGCGTCTGCTCTTTTCGCACGCGACGGGACTGCCCGCCCACCGTCTGATCGCCTCTGATCCCGACTGCCCCGATCCCTCGCTCGAAGACCTGCTCGAAAAGCGGCTGGCGCGCGTTCCGCTTGCCTATCTGCTCCAAGAGACGGTCTTCTTCCGCGAGACCTACCGGGTGACGCCCGACGTGCTGATCCCCCGTCCCGACACCGAGTTGCTCGTCGAAGAGGCGATCAAGCGGATCCCCGCGGGCGTCCGGTTTGCCGATCTGTGCTGCGGTTCGGGCTGCATCGGAATCTCGGTGCTGGCGAGCCGCCCGGACCTGTCCTGCGTTTCGGTCGACCTCTCCCCTGCCGCCGTCGCCCTGACGCGCGAGAACGCGGAGCGAAACGGCGTCGCCGGCAGGATCTCTGCCGTCCGTGCCGATCTGTTCGCTCTGCCCGACGAATTATCCGGGTTCGGCGCGCTTCTTTGCAACCCCCCCTATATCGCGAGCGGGGTGATCCCGACGCTCTCTTCCGAGGTTCAGCGCGAACCGCTCGCGGCGCTTGACGGCGGGGCGGACGGGCTTGCGTTTTACCGCGAAATCGCCCGTCGGCTTCCTTCTCTGCTTGCTCCGGGCGGGATCGCCCTGCTCGAGATCGGATACGATCAAGCCCGATCCGTTGCCGAGATCTTTTCCGCCTGCGGCAAGGCGCCCGAAATCCGTTCCGACTACGGCGGCAACCCGCGGCTCGCGATCCTTTCGCGCCCCTGAACCGTCCCGCCTCTCCCCGCATAGAATAGAAAGACCGCGCAAGCGGAATTCTTTCTTCGGGGGCGACTATGGCGCGACCTGTTCTCGGCGTCCTGTTCGGCGGCAAAAGCAACGAACACGACGTCTCGCTTCTCTCCGCCGCCGCGATCCTTCCGGAACTCGACCGGCAGCAGATCCCCCGCCTCGCGCTCTATTTGGATCGGGACGGGAACCCGTGGCTGTACGGGGGCGGCACCGGAGCGATCGGGGACGGCTCTTTCCAACGCGATCCCTCGCTGCTATCCCCCGTTGATCTGGTTCGGGGCGGCGTTATCCTTCACAAAACGAGGGGGTTTCTCCCTCTTTCGGGCGTTTTCCCCGCCGTTCACGGCGGATCGACCGAAGACGGGCGGCTTCAAGGACACCTGGACTGCCTCTCGATTTCCTACGCGGGATCGGGCGTCGAGGCGTGCGCCGTCACGATGAACAAGGCGCTCTGCAAAACCGTTTTATCCGCCTCCGGGATCCCGGTCGCGGACGGGTTCGCGGAGACGGTTGACGACGCGGCGGACACGGTGCGGCGCGTCGAGGGTGCGCTCGGCTACCCGGTCTTCGTCAAGCCGGCGCGCTCGGGCAGTTCGATCGGCGCGGGCGTCGCCCGAAACCGGGCGGAGTTGTCCGAACGGATCGAAACGGCGCAAAAGACCGATCGCCTTCTCCTGTTTGAAAGGCAGATCCGCGGGCGCGAGATCGAGGTCGGGGTGCTGGAAACCGAAGCCGGCGTCCCGGTCGCCACGCCGCCCGGCGAACTCTTCTACGACGCGGGCTTTTACGATTACGACGCCAAATACGGCGTCGGGGCGGGAACCGTGATCCCCGCCGACCTTTCCCCGTCTCTTTCGCTTCGGCTGCGCGATTTAGCGCTGCTTGCCTACCGCGTGCTCGGATGCCGCCACTTTGCGCGGATCGACTTCTTCGTTTCAGGCGGGGAGCCGATCGTAAACGAGGTGAACGCGCTGCCCGGGCTGACCGAAAAAAGTATGTTCCCGCGCCTTGCCGCGGCGGCGGGCGTTCCGTTTCCCGCTCTGGTGCGCCGGTTCGTCGCGTTTGCGACGGGGGGCGTCGTTTGATCGGGGTGTTCGACAGCGGGATCGGCGGGCTTTCAGTGCTTTCGGCGCTGCGCGCCGCGTACCCCGAAGCAGACCTTCTCTACTACGCCGATACCGCGCGACTGCCCTACGGGGGACGCTCCCCCGCCCTGATCCGCCGCTTCGCCCGCGAAGCGGGAGAACGGTTCGCCGCCTTCGGGGTTGATTATCTGGCGGTCGCCTGCGGCACGGTCTCCGCGCTGGCGCTCGACGCGATCGCCGACGCGGCAAACTGCCCCGTTTCGGGGGTGGTTCTGCCGGTGGTTCGGGCGATCGTCCGGGACGGACGGCGCCGCGTCCTGATCCTCTCGACCGAGGCGACGGCGAATTCGCGCGTCTTTGAGAAGGAACTCGCTGCACGCGCGCCCGGCGTCGATCTCCTTTCGCTCGGCTGTCCGCTCTTCGTGCCGCTGGTCGAGAACGGGGTGTTCGCGCCGAACGATCCCGCCCTTCTCTCGCTTCTCGGGCGGGCGCTTTCGCCCGGCATGACCTTCTTCCCCGACGCCGTTCTGCTCGGCTGCACGCACTTCCGCCTGCTTTCCCCGGCGATCGCCTCCCTGTTTTCGGGCGTGCCGCTCTACGATTGCGGCGAAGCGGCGGCGGGAGCGGTCCCCGAACGGTTCGGGCGGGGGAACGGGACGCTCCGGATCTTCGTCAGCGACGGGCCCGACGCGTTCCGGCGGGCGGCGCTCCGTGCGGGCGGGCTTCCCGACGGCGTTGAAATCGGAACGGTATAATCGGAATACGAAAAGAAAAGGAACAGATAACATGGCAAAATACAGGCAGGGCAGGATCAACGACGCGGTCGCGCAGGAGATCGCGGTCGCGCTCCGGGACGTCCGGGATCCCCGGATCGTATCGAATATGGTTTCGGTCACCCGCGCCGACGTGACCAAGGACCTCAAGATCGCGAAGGTGTACTTTTCCTGCATGGGAGATCAGGACGAAGCCAAGCGCGCCCTCTCCGGGGCGGCGGGGCTCTTCCGCCGTCATCTCGCGATGGCGCTGAACCTCCGGATCACGCCCGAACTGGTCTTCGTCCCCGACGGCTCGATCGAGCACGGGGCGCGGATATCCGAACTGCTGCAGCAGATCGGCGCCGAGCGCGCCGAACGGGAAGCCAACCGGGAGCAAAACGAGGAGACCGAACGATGAGCGAACTGTCTTTTTCCGAACTGGTCGACCGGGTGATCGCCGCCGAGCGCCCGATCCTTCTGACGCACACGCGTCCCGACGGGGACACGGTGGGCTCCTGCGCCGCCCTCGCGTCGCTCTTTGACGCGATGGGGCGGAGCCCGATCGTCGTTTCTCCCGATCCGATCCCCC
>CAMZBE010000134.1 GCA_947304475.1 uncultured Clostridia bacterium | reverse complement strand
GTGGGGATCAGCCGTCCCTCTCCGTGCTTCACCGTCATCTCAAACTGGAATTGCCGTCCCGTGTTTTTTTCGTTTGCCATACGGTCGTCTCCTCTGCGTTTTATCGCCGATTCCGATATTTCCATAATTCATTATAGCAAATCCGGGAGGAAATGTAAAGCAATTCCGTGAAAAACCTTTGATAAAAATTTTATCTTTGTTCACGGAATGAACATTTTCTCGTTTCAGTTTCGTCTTAACTCGGTGTTACAATAAAATCAAAGGATCGGAAAGACCGGTCCGTTTCGAGTAAGGACGGTACACAAGATGAAAAAGATCGTTCTCCTTTTCCTTTGCATACTGCTCTGTCTGTCGTTCGCGTCTTGCAACACGGAAGAGCACGACGACGGGCTCTCCGCTTACGAGATCGCCGTTCAGAACGGCTTCAAGGGCGACGAGAGCGCGTGGCTCGACTCGCTGAAGGGGCAGGATCTGTCTCTTTCCGAGGTTTACGCCGCCGCGAAAGAGGCGGGATTTGAGGGGGATCTTCTCGCCTTCCTCAAGGAGTATCTCTCCTACGACGACGCCGATCTCGTCAGCGCCGGGATTGCCCCCGCGTCCGCTGTCATCAGCAAATCGTTGCTCGCAAGCGTCAGCGTCACCTGTTCTTTCGAGTACCAGGTTTCCTCGTACGGCGGCTGGTTTCCGGGAATGGGCGGCGGAACCACGACCAAGACGGCGACGCAGTCGGGCTCGGGCGTCATCTACCGGCTCGGTAAGGAGACCGGCGACGCGTATATCATCACCAACTATCACGTCGTTTACTACTACGCCGCGCTGACCGAGGACAAGATCAGCGACGAGATCAAGGTTTACCTCTACGGGAGTGAGAGCGAACGTTACGCGATCGACGCGACCTACGTCGGCGGTTCGATGAACTACGACATCGCGGTCCTGAAGGTCACGGGCAGCGAATTCTTAAAGAACAGTGCGGCGCTTGCCGCCGTCGTTTCCGACTCGAATAAAGTCACCGTCGGAGACACCGCGTTTGCGATCGGCAACGCCGAGGGCGAGGGCATCTCGGTCACGAGAGGCGTCGTTTCGGTCGAATCCGAGTATATCCAGATGCAGGCGTGCGACAACGTTTCAATCGTGTCCTACCGTCTTCTGCGCGTCGACTCCGCGATCAACTCGGGGAATAGCGGCGGCGGACTTTTCGGTGCCGACGGACGTCTGATCGGGATTGTGAACGCGAAGGTCTCGTCCAGTTCGGTCGACGATATCGGCTACGCCATCCCCTCGAATATCGCGACCTACGTTGCCGATAACATCATCGACACCTGCGACGGTGAGACGGTCACCAACCCGAAGAAATGTATGCTCGGCATCACGCTTGGCGTGTCGGGTTCCACGGCGTATTACGACGCCGAAACCGGGATCGCGCGAATCCGCGAAACGGTCTACCTGACCGGGATCCAGAGCGGCAGACCTGCCGAGGGCGTGCTCAAGACCGGCGACGTCATCAACTCGATTCAGATCGGCGACGTGACCTATACGATCGACCGCAGTTATATCGCCGTCGACATCATGCTGACCTGCCGCGTAGGCGACACCGTCATCGTCTCCTATACCCGCGACGGCACACCCGCCACGGCGGAATTCACGCTTGACGATAGTTCGCTTGTCACCGTGAACTGAATAAGTGAAACAGAAAAGCGTCGGCGCAATACGGTCGCCGACGCTTTTCTGTTTCAATGATGTAGGCACTATGTGCCTAATGATGTAGACACAGAGTGTCTAATGATGTTTCGGCTGACGCCGAAAATGATGTAGTCGCTTCTGTGCGCCGAAGCGACTAATGAAAGAGACAATGGATGGGGGAGAGTTACGTCTCTTCCTGCGCTTTTTTTACGGTGCGGCAGGATTTGACGATCAGTACACGGATCGTCGTACATTGATCGTTTAAGGTTTTGAAGGTCTTTTGGTCGATGTATTTCATTCTGTACAGGAGTTCCAACCAGTACCCGGTCTCGCTGGCTTCCTTTAACGCTATCTCGAGTTTCGATACAAAGTCTTTCTTTCCCTGTGCGTAATTGGCTTCAAAGAGGTTGGCTCCGATCGAAGTCCCCGACCGACCGATCTGATTTGAAATGAGTGTTTCGTGCTTTGCTTTCAAATCGTTCACAAGTTGAAGGATTTGAATGGAAAAGTCCATAGACATATCGGCAAGTTTATTTTCTTTCATCGCAGTCTCTCCTTTCCTTTTCTCCATTATACCACAACGAAAAAGATAAGGCAACCAATCAAACGTGTATTCCACAGATTTCATAAACCCATGTCCCGCAGGACACATCATTGCCGCAGGCACATCATTGCGGCAGCACATCATTTTGCCCGGAGGGCAAACATCATTGAAATCCGCGCGCCGGGTGGCGCGCGGATTTCACAATACGTTCACCGCCGCGTTTCCCGCTTCTTCCGCAAGGTGCTGAAGGGCGGCGATCAGTTCGTGGCGCGAGACTGCGTAGAGCGCCTGATCTTGGGCAAGACACGCGCCGCAAAGCGTCGAGACCGCGCGATCGAGATCGGCGAGCACGCGGTGGTCGAGCGTAAGGAGATAGATCTTTTCCCGCTTCTGCCAGAGCGCGTGGATCTCTTCGGCTGCTGCGTGGGACGCTACGGTCGCTTCGGGCAGCGCCTCGACCTCGCGCCGGATGCCGTCGATCGAACGCGCGGTCAGGCGTCCGCCGAAAAAGACGCCGAAGACAAGCAGGCAGAGAAGCAGGGAAGAAAAGAGGATCGGGCGTTTCACGTTTTCTCCTTTCGTTGCAGGGTAAAGCGTCCGTCCCGGGAGAGCGTCAGAAGGAAAGTCTCGTGCTTCGATACCCCCTTGCGTTTCAGGATCGCGTTGACGCTCTTTTCGTCGGTGCCCAGGATCGAGAGGGCGTTTTTGTCCAGAACCCCGTCCAGAATCACCGGATTTTGATACCCCCCACTCTTCCCTTCGAGGTCGGAGCGTGTCAGGGGACTGCTCTCCGGGGCGAAGAGGATCGAGAGCCGTCCGTTCTGTTCAACCGTACCGAGCGCGACGTCCGAGAGGGCGTCCACACCCTGCAGGCGCAGTTCCCCCATCAATTCGTCGACCGAGATACGCAGCCGCGAGAGCGCCCTCTGGTCGATTATCCCGTCTCGGATCAAGGTCGCGGTTTTGGGCTCGAACAGGCGTTTCATACAAAGGAAACGGTTCTTGAGACAGGTGATCAGCAGTTCGAGCGAGAGAATGAACAGAAGCGGGATTACGGCGTAGAGCAGGGGGATCTCGGGATCGGCGACCGGGAGCGCCGCGATCTCCGAGAGCAGGAGCGTCGAGATCAGATCGGAGACCTCGAGTTCGCCCACCTGCCGTTTGCCCATGATGCGGAGCGAGAGCGACAGAAGGATATAGATCACGATGATCCGGTAGAGTATGGTCGCCATGGCGTCCCCCTTTTTCGGTTAGTTTCCCGCCGTCCCCGCCCGCTTATTCCGCCGGGCGTTCTTTTTTTGGGCAACCTATTTACAAAAATATAAACTAATGATATAATATTCTTTCAGAGTGTAAGAAAGGAGAGAGGTATGCCCTACCGCGTCGGTTTTTGCTCGCTCGGCTGCAAGGTGTCGCAGTACGAGACCGAGGCGCTTGCCGAGAGGTTTGCCGCCGCCGGGTTTACCGTCTCCGATTTTGACGCCGTTTGCGACGTCTACGTGATCAACACCTGCACCGTCACGGTCGAGAGCGACCGCAAATCGCGGCAGATGATCCGCCGCGCGACAAGGGTTAATCCCGACGCCGCCGTGATCGTGACCGGCTGTTCTTCGCAACTTCACCCCGACGGAATCGCCGCGATCCCGGGCGTCTCTTACGTATCCGGCAACGACCGGAAGATGAACCTTCCCGACGTGGCGCTCGAACTGCTCTCGCGTCCGAAAACCGCCGCGGTGAACGCCGTGCGCGACCTTGCGGGCGTTCCTTTCGAGCGGGCGTCGATCACCCGCGCTCCCCGTACCCGCGCTTTCGTCAAGATCGAGGACGGCTGTAACTGCCGCTGCGCCTACTGCGCCATTCCGCTTGCCCGCGGACCGGTCCGCTCCAAAGCCCCCGCCGACGTGATCGACGAGGTCAGGGCGCTGGTCGCATCGGGTACGCGCGAGATCGTTCTGACCGGGATCGAAACCGCGGCGTACGGCATCGACCTTGACGGTTACCGGCTGGTCGATCTGATCGCCGACATCGCGGACAAGACCGAGGTCGAACGGATCCGCCTGAGTTCGCTTTCCCCCGAAATGATGACGCCCGCCGTGACCGAGCGGCTTGCTTCGGTCCGCGGGCTTGCCCCGCACTTCCACCTCTCGCTCCAGTCGGGCTCCGACGCGGTGCTTGCCGCCATGCGCCGCCCCTACCGGACGAAGCAGGTACGCGACGCCCTTGCCGCCCTGCGCGAGGAGATCCCCTACGTGACCTTCACGACCGACGTGATCGTCGGTTTCCCGGGCGAGACCGACGGGACCTTTGCCGAGACGGTTGCCTTCTGCCGTGAGGCGCGCTTCCTGCGTCTGCACGTTTTTCCGTATTCAGCGGTGCTTTTTCCCGCTCAACAGTAAGATAT
>CAMZBE010000133.1 GCA_947304475.1 uncultured Clostridia bacterium | reverse complement strand
TCGTAGGTCGTGACCTTGTATTTCATCACGATCTGCAAAAACTGTTCGCGGATCGGGGGCGATTTTTCGGTGCAGTACTGGATGAACGCCGTCAGCACCTTTACCTTGGCGGGCTTGATATTGACGTTGATCGCGCCTGCGTCGCCCTGGTTGATGATGATGGTGTTATACTGCTTGTCGGCGTCGACCTTCGGGCAGGGAACGACCGAGTAGATATCCTCCATGTTCTGGAACACTTCCTCCTCGAGCGCGCCGAGCGTGCAGATGCCCGCAAAAAGCAGTTCGCTCGCGGCGAATTTGGTGTGGTGATACGAGGCGCCGGGATTCTCGGGGCTGTTGCCGGAGAACGTGTAACTGGTCGTCAGGGAACCGGGCCCTTCAAACACGGCTTTCACCTTATCAAAGATCCGGTTGAGCACGGTCGAATCGTCGGCGTACTTGATCCACTGTTTGTTGTTGTACGGGCTGTTCTCGTCTTCAATCGAATACGCCTCTGTCAGCGTTTCGCCGCAGCAGTAAACGAAACTGGCGGCGTTGATCCCGCCGTACCCGTCGGAGATGATGCCGAGCCGGTCGCGGATCGAGTCCACACCGTCCCCGTCTCGGTCCTCCCAGATCGCCTCGCAGAGTTTACCGAGGACGTCCCAGGTCCAGCCGCCCTGCTCGACGAGGTCGAAGAAGCGGGGCGCAAGGTTTTCGCCCGTCCCGAGCGTTTCGTCGGCGCCGATGATCGCCGGGGCAAGGTTTGCGGCGTTCTCGTCCATCATATCCATATTGAAGGGCAGAACGTCCATCGCGCGCATTACGTCGAGGAAATAGTCGCTGCCGAGGATGTAGGCGCGGTCGCCGGTGAACGACAGGTTCTCCATCCACTCCTTCAGCCAGCCATTTGCCGAGAAGTCAAAGAACGAGTTCGGGATCGACCAGACGTCCTTGAAGGTACCGTTCAGCATCTCGTGGCTCAGGTCGTTCAGCATATTGATAAAGAGATCGGGGGCGTCGGGATCCTTCCCCTTGACGACGGTGTCGATCGGCTCTGCCTGCGCTCCGAACCCGTAGCCCCAGAAAATGTATTCGATGGTCGTGCCGAACAGTCGGTTCGCCGCCGTGTTGCGTTCGTAGACCATCTGTTCGATCAGGGGCGTCACGCCGTCCACAACGGAGTCGGGACCTTTCACGTAAATATCGTTGTGCGACGCCTTCTCTGCGGAATAGGCGTTGCTGCACTCGATTTTGAGATGCCGCATAGTCTCCGTGACCATCGTGACCTGGGGCGCGAGGATTTCCCATTTGTCGGTGGTGGATGCGGTCGTCTGATCCGCCGTACCGGTCGCCGCGGGTTCGGTTGCAGGCAGGGTGGTTTCGGCGGTTTCCCCGTCCTTTTTGCAGGACGCGAAAAGGGGAAGGCACAGAACGAGGCAGAGGATCAGGGCTATCGTTGTTTTTTTCATACTCTTTTCTCCTGAAAAAACGTCGGTGTGGTGATCCGCATATGAAACGTGAGAGACGTCCCTTCGGGGGTTATTTCTTTTTCCAGACGGCTTCGTTTTCTTTGAAGAAATCGACGTCCTGCCAGTCGTAGACCAGCGTGGCGGTACTGTTCCAGGTCATCAGCATCGCGCCGCAGGGACCGCACGGGGAATAGTAGTCGGGCAGGGTGTAGTTTCCGTGTTTGACGTTCCAGTCGAAGGGCGTCGTCAGGGCGTAGGAATAGTCCCTGCCGCGCATCAGTTGTGCGTAGGCGACCATCGCCGAGAGCGCCGGATGAGAGGCGCCGTTCTGCTGCTCGAAATCCTGCGAGGAGCGGTTGTAGCACCGATCGGTCCCCCGGTAGAAAGGATAGACGCTCATCACGCCGAAGTCGCCCGCCGGCTGACGCTTATTGTTGCGCGTCTCGAGCAGGGCGGAGACGTTGTCGAGCAGCCGTTCGGTCTTCTCATCGTCGCTGATCCCGAAGAGCACGGCGAGGATCGTATCGGCGGAGAGGTTATCCTCGACGAAATCGCCGTTGCGGTAATTGATATAGTACCCTTTCTCGTCGTCCCAGAGGATCCGGTTGATCGCGTTCTTCGTCCGAAGAAACATTTCGTGATACCGGACGGCGCGGGTTTTGTCCCGTTTCTCGGCAATCGTCGAAAGACACTCGAGGGCGCGGGCGTAGAGCAGTTCGACGTAGGTCACGTATCCGACGCGATTGACCTTGTCGGTCCAGTCCCGGCTGTTGTATTTGCCGGGTTTTCTGATCAGAGAGGTTTCGTCCTCGTATGCCGAAAGCCGGTCGATCGCGAGAAGACAACTCTGATAGACGGTCCGCCCGTTCGCCTTCTCGTCCAGAACAGAAAAATCGCCGGTGCGGTTGATATAGTCGTAGACCATAAGGACGAAAAGACTCGGGGTGTCGTAATGGTTGCGCCAGTGGGGCGCGAGTTCAAAGGTCACGGCGGCGGGGCAGTCCCCGGTCTCGTCGATCCCGTGCGAGAGCGTGACGATCTGATTGCGTACGACGGCGGCGCGGTTCTGCTTATAGAGCGACGTCGTCGTCCAGTAGGCGTCGACGTAATAGGTGCGTTCCGGAGAGAGGGAGAAGCCGCCCGGGGAAAAACCCTTGTACCCGCCGATCTCCTTGTAGTTCTCGAGCGCGCAGAAGACGCTCGAAACGTAGAGCGCCTTGTCCTTCTCGGTCTTTGCAGTCGGTGGGATTCTGACGCCCCGGATCTCGTCGACGACCTTCTTTTTATGTTCGGCAAAGCGCGAGAGCGCCGCCTTGCAGTACGCGTCGTCGGTATCGTAAGAGAGGACGAAGCGCGCGCTCTTGTTCGCGTGCAGAACGACCGAATTGTTCTGAACGACGAAACGGGATTCGACGTTGGCGGCGAATCGGAAATCCTTGGCGGCGGCGTCACCGAGATCCAGAACCAGGTCGTAGACGCCCTCCCTGCTCGCCTTGAACTCGTAGAACACCGCGTTGCCCCTGATCGGAACGAACTGCAGGATCGAGATCTTGCAGCCCCCTTTTTTCAATACGATCTTCTGTGTCCTGCCGATCATTTCGACCGTCTTGTCGCAGTAGGCGCCGGTGATCTTTTCTCCCCCGGAGAAGACGTTCAGGAAGGTACGCTGGACGTAATTGCCGCCCCGGTTGACGATGGAATAGTTGGTGATCCCGCCTTTGCCGTCGAAGCGGACGTGCAGGTCGTTTGATGAAACGTCGTAGACCACGTTCTCGAAGAATTTTCCCGCGACGACGATCATTCCGTTCCGAAAACTCTTTCTCATATCGGTTTTCCCTTTTTTCCGCGTAATTAGGAACGTTTTTTGCTTTTCACCAACATTATATACTTTTTTGGTGACTTTTGCAAGAAAGTGCTGCGCGTTTTTTTTGCGCCGGGCGGTGTAAAGAACGAAAAACCGGTTTCTTTCCCCCGAAAAAAAGGGACGCCGCCGCCGTACGCCGTCCGGGAAGAGGCGGGACGTCGACGGGGCGTCCGAAGGAGACCGGGACTGCCGGAACCGGAATAAGGAGGGAACCGATCGGGGCAGCCCGGTTGGTTACGGGGATCAGTCGGCGAGTTTGAAGTAAATTGCAGCCGGGCAGGTGACGTCGTCGGTGGTATCGTCCGGCGTGCCGTTGTCGTCGAGCGTGAAGGTTGCCGCTTCGGGCGTCGCTACCCGCTGGACCTGCTGAACGAAGTTCGTGCCGCAGGAGTAGTTGACGTCGGTATCAACCCAGTACGCGGCGGTATCGACCAACGCCTGGTTCGCGTTGAAGAGGATCGCGAACACGTATCTTTCGCCCGCGTTGTCGTCGTAGACCACGTTGCCCTGTCCGTCGGAGGTGGCGGAGTACAAGTAGTTGCTCGAAACGAAGTTCGTTTTGTCGCTGCCGCCGGGGCCTTCCAGCATCGCGACCGCGACGCCGTCAATGTAGAGCGTAAGCGTTATTTTGTATTCCGCGGCGGTTGCGCCGGCTTCGGTATCCGCTTCAAGCGCAGACAGGTTGGTCACGCTCTGATGGACGCGGAACTGAACGCGGTGCCAACCGTATTCGGGGTTGTTCTGATCGGCGCCGCCGAGGTTCGGATACTCGGAATACGCCGCGCCGCCCGTCGGCATACCGGCAGGGGTGAACGACGCGCCGGCAGCAGGGATGGTGCTCGTGCCGCCGGAAGTCTCAAAGCCTCCGGCATATTTACAGTCGGAGCCCGAGAGTTCGTTCGTCGGAGACATATAACTCAAACTGGTCTGGGTGGTTCCGTTGCTGGACGCGATCCGCATCGTCATATAGTTTTTCTGCGTGGGGTTGAGGTTCAGCATCGTCGCGTTCCACAGGACGGAATACTCGACCAGAAGGTCGTTCCCGTCGGGATTGAGATCGGTCGGATAGAAATGATCTTCCCCCTGAACGGCGGAGAGCAGCGTTTTGTCCTGATATCTGCTTGACGTGGAGATCGTAAACTTCTGGACGTTGGGCTCGAGGGTAATATCCTTCTCGATCGGATTGTGGCAGGTCAGGCATTCGCCGGTGGCGTGAACCGTCGGGTTCAGGAGCGTCGGGGCAGCGGACCACGTTTCAACCTTGTGTGCGTTGGGATCGACCGGGAGCACTTCGAGCGTCGATTCAATGGTCTCGCCGCACACCTGACAGACGTAGCCCTGAAG